>CADBMG010000152.1 GCA_902795745.1 uncultured Pseudomonadota bacterium | reverse complement strand
CTCTACTGTAATTATGCGTTTATGAATATCCAAAATTTTCAGTAAATTATTTAAAAATGTGGTTTTACCGGTTGATGTTGCACCACTAACCAAAATATGTTCACCCCGCTTGATATACAGAAGCAATCTCTCATAGGCGTCATCCGGAATTTTAATATCTTTCAGCGGATTCAGCTTTTTAAGGGCTTGCCCCTGCTTCATACCGTAATCTTCAAGCCCAAATGCAACGTCATCGGCATGAACACGAATAGTCAGAGCAATACCGCCCGTCAAATCATGTTCATCATACATTACATTACGCCCGCAGATTGCGGAGAAGCGATGTCCCCCCGGTAAATCCGTATATACCAGAGGAATTCCTTGCAACGGATCAAACGGCATTTCATAGGTATTAGCTATGATATACAACAGATCCGTTAAATATTCTTTGGATAATTTTTCGTCTTCATACATTACCCACGGATAGGCGCGTTTGCCGCGCATTCTGAGCCAGATTTGTCCCGCGCGGTTAATTGCGACCTCTTCCAAATTGTCTTGATTGTACCAGTAGGAGAGTGGTCGTAAAACGGATTCTAATACGGCAAAATCACTCATTTTTCCCTCCTACAATAAATCCGGTATATCATCAGAAGAATTGTCTTCATCCGATGAAGATGTTATAGGTGTTGACTGTACAGGCTGCCTGTTTGAAGAATTATTATCGTCAATCAATCTTGATTGTTGTTTCTGTTGTTGCGGTTGTGCGCGTCGGGCAGCAGATACCGGCTGTACATTTTCATTGTAATTACCATCATACGTCACGTTTCCGCCTCGTGGTTTGTTATCGTCTATCAACGGAGCCGGTACGGTTTTTTTGCCACTGGCGGCTGCGGCTTCCTCTTTTTCCATAGCACGTTTAGCATCATTCAACCACAAATCTTCATTAGGAAAGATTATGATGCGTGTACCAGCCGGAACATAGGTAACAGAACGAATATTGGCTTTACGCTGTAAAATATCCTCAAATATGGTATTCATCTGCGAAATAAAGTTCTGACGAGCTTCTTCCGCCGCTTGCGAACGGGCATCTTGCGTTGAGTCGCCGTTATTATAATTCGTTGTTCCTTTACCCGAAGCCATAACGTATGCCACACCACTTTCCAATGCTGTTGTCAACAGCGGCAAGGTATAGCGTTTCAGCAATTGTTCATCCAAATAACCGATTGCACCGGCTCTGCCCTGAGCGTCGGCAGTATTGGCATTAGAGAAAATAAACTGCGAACCGTCCGGACGAATCAAGCGTCGCCATGAAATGCCGATTTTAACAGCACCACCACTGTTGCCGCCGGTTGAACCTCCGCCTAAACGCCCGATAACACGTGAACCTGCCGGAATGATAATATTGCGGCCTTCTTCGGCGTAAACATTGCGTTCAACCACTGCCGTAATCGGAATATTGTCGCTGAACCCTTCCGAAGCGTAAACAGAACGAGCCAAAACCGCAGGAATCGGCTTATCCTCCAATATCATTTGACTCATATCGACACGCCAACTTGAAATATTGCGATTAACCCCTGGCCAACCGTCTTCTTCATAACCGGTAAATGATGACGGACTTATCCCCGATGATATTTTGCCGACAGAAATATCGCCGCGACGACGTGCCTGTAATTGCGCCAAAGCCTGCTGGCGAACCGGATCGTAGCGTTCGCCTTGTCCATAGCCACCACCAGGTCCCAAGTTAGACGGCTGTGTACCAATGCCGTAGGCATTACCATTGCCGAAAGCATCTGCTGGAACAAACATTCCACCGGCTGGAGCAGAGCGCTTAACTTCTTCAATGCCTATCGGATTGTAGTTCATATCAACCACTATGCCGTCAGGTGTACGATAGCCTATTTGCAAACCTTCATCATTTTTAACGCTGTCATCATCATAAATTTTGCCTAAAATATCGCCGTCAGGACTAAGAGCTATACCTATAATGCGGCGACCGAATCCTGATTTTGCATCTCCGCCTTCGCCGACAATACTGGCCGGAGCTTTAGGTTTAGGCGATGAACTCAAACGAACTCGCTCGGTATCTGCCCAACCTGTACCGCGTGAACTTTTCTTTGCTGCAACGTAATATTGCAATGATGTAGCATAAGCAATTTCTTCATTATTATCATTACGGATAACTCCCGAATCGCTCAATTTGCCGATATTTTTACCGTTAAAGTCAACTACCGTTCCATCCATACGCAAATTACCGATTGTTTCTTTTTCGTTGTTGCGCACAATGTAATCACGATTACCGCGCGCCACAACACGACCGTTTTTATCAACAACAAAGCCTTTATCAATTTTGCCTATGCGACTGCCAACCATGCTCAATACCGAGCCGTCTTTGGCAACATAGCCATAAATAACAAAGTTTTCGTCATACACGTAAAAATCATATAACGCATAGCCGATGTTTTCGCCATCATTGACAACACTACCGTCAAAATTGACCGTTCCGACCACATCACCGGACGAATTAAGCACTTGACCGGTATTTTGCACCATACCTAAAAAATTATTTGAATTATCGTAAGCAACAGCATATTTGAACACTTGTCCTAAATTGCGCCCTGATGTGCTAATCGCATTACCGTTCGGTTGCATATAACCGATAATTTTGCTATTGGCATCGGCAATTTGACCGTTAGCCAACACATGACCTACAACATTGTTTTCAAAGTTTATAACCGGCTCCGGCGTAATAACACCATAACGTATTTTGCTTTCAGTATCGATAATTTGCCCGTAACGATTGACACAGCCCAAAACCTGACCTTGCAGACCGATACCATGTCCGGCATTAACAGTACCGACATATTTGCCGTTAAAATCAATCAATCCTTTGCCGGAAACAGAATACCCCAAATAACTACCGACATCGGAAATTGCTTGCCCGTTAGGCAGTAAACGCCCGATTAACACGTCACGATTATTAATAATATCTCCGCGACCGTTTACTGCACCTATAACATCGCATTTGTCATTATTAACCGTTGCAAAATCAATTAATCTGCCGCTAACAACACCGTTGCTGTCTGCCACGTAATCGCGGAAAACCACCGTACCTATAACGTTCGAGTTCAAATCCTGCACTTCTCCTAGCACATTAGCATAGCCCATCAAATCACCATTGATGTTAAGAGCAATCATTCTTGAACTGCCAAAACCGTTAACAGGTGACAAATCGGCAGATATTTTTGCATCACTTTCCAAAACATAATTTGCCGGAGTTATTTTGTAGCTGACTTGACCTTTGGCATTTTGTAACAAATTGCCTTGCATCCGCAATCCTAATTGTTGACCGTGCCAACCGAGAACGAACAGCGGATTAACAATTTCTCCCAACCAGCCTTCACGATTTACAAGTGTTCCGTTAACAGTCAAAATACCATTTTCTTGCTGAGGATAAAGTCCTCCGTTTGGTAACACGTACGCTTGGAGTTTACCTTCCAAACCATAGACAGCAGACATATCAACCGCACTGCCGACAACTTTATTATCGCTGTTTAAAAGATAACCGAACGGCGATACTCTTTGTACTTCCGAACCATTTTGGACAGTGGCATCAAAACCTGCACTGCCTAAAGATTTATTGTTATTATCAATCGCCAGCTTTTTAACAACAGTCGCGCCGATAAGTGTACCATTGGTGTCAAATGCCATTTCCCCCTTGATGCGACCGATTACACCACCGCCGAGAGAAATAAGCGTTCCGTTCGGCATTGCCTGACCTTTTATATGAGCCAGAGTATCAAACACCGGACCGGTTTTAACAAGCTCGCCGATAACAATATTTTTATCATCGTATACATACCCGTCGGCTTTAACTTTACCTACTTTATTGCCGCCGTTGACAACATCGCCTCCAACGATTAAACGACCTAAATAACGTCCGCGTAAATCGGTTGCCGTTGCCGTCATCGGAACAAAATAGCCGATAACCGTATCTTTGTCGTTAACAATATTGCCATCAGGTCGATAATATCCTATAGCTTGCTCATCTTTAACAATTGTACCGTTATAGGAAACAATACCCATATAATTACCTGTCATGTCAAAGGCATAACCGCTGTTAACCAAACCGCCGATAATTGCGCCGGAAGAATTATACACATAACCGTTAGCATGAATATTTCCTATTTCTTTGCCTTCAAAATCAACAACTTTTCCCGACGGAGCCAAACTGCCGATAAAATGTCCGTCCAATGCAACAACCATTTTAGATGAAATTAAACGTCCGTCCGGAATAAAGCTGTCTCCAGAACGACGATAAGCATAACCGTTAGCCGAAACAAAACCGATTTCTTGACCGTCAAGATTGGTGTACGTTCCGGCACCGGTCAAACGTCCCACAGTTTGACCTTGGGCGGAATAGACCAATCCAGGATACAATATAGTGCCGATAATTTCGGAATTATTGTTGATTACCAAACCGTTCGGCAAAGCTCGCCCTAAATCCTTACCGCTAAGACTGCGTACCACTCCGTCACTGTGAACCTTGCCCAATAATCTGTTGTCCAAACCTATGGCAACACCTTGCGGCACCACACCTCCGATAATTCTATCGTCATTATCCATAATCAGGCTGTCTGCGGTCATATATCCGATATTATCACCGTCGGCATTAATAACCATACCGGTAGAAATTACTTGCCCCAAAGGATTACCGTTGAAGTCAATCGCCGTAATTTCGGCAGCCTTTGCTTCCGTCGACCACAGGGCCAAACCAAGCAATAAGGCAATATGACTAAGATAATGAGAAAAATTTTTCATCCTCTAATTCCTCCGATTGCGCGCCGCTTCCGGTAAACTGTAACCCGACACGTTTTTATCCATATCAACAAACGAACCATTGCTTTTAATATATCCAATCTCGCGATTTGCATTTTCAACAACACGTCCGCCAGCAGTCATTCGACCGATATATTCACCACTGTTTGACAATACCGTATGCCCTATGTTGTGAACTCTACCTAAAACATTGTTGTGATTATCCACGGCCAAGCCATCGGCAACAATACGTCCGACGACACTGCCGAAACGATACACTTTACCGTCAAAGCCAACTATACCTTTGACTTTGTCGTCATTACCGATAACTACATCGCCACTGACAACTTCACCTAAAAATTTACCATCGCTGTTGACAACCTTACCATCTGCCATAACTTTGCCGCTGACAATTCTGCGTGTATCTGCAAAATCTCCGGTCGGTAAAGCCACTCCTACAACCTTACCGGAAAAATCAATAACAAACCCTTGCGGCAAAACACTGACGCCCGTTGTTGTATTTCCTCCCGGAAGAAGTGCCGCCATATATGTTCCGTCTTTGTTTACCACCACACCGTGATCGTTGGAAAATCCGATGTAATTACCCAAAACATCCATCATCAATGTTTGCGGCAAAACTTCACCTATAACTTGTTGATCGTTGATAATATGCCCGTCAGGAACAACTCTTCCGGTAACATCTCCACGCTTATATTTATTATCGCCAACTTCCATTTCTTCAAGTTCTATCACGGCACCGTTCTTGACAACATACCCCAAAAATGCACCGTCATAAGCTCGAACACCACCTTGTTTGACAACTCCGCCCTGCTGCTTACCGTTAGCGTCAAACATTTGTCCGTTAGCATTAATATGTCCGACAATCTGACCTTTAAAATCAACCACGTCCATATCATAGTTTACTCTTCCGAGCAATTGTCCATCCATATTAACCACCATTGCCGGAGTAATGAACTTAGCGGCTACTCCGTTGTACAAACCGTTTCCGCCCCCGTTCATTTTATCGACAACCGCCCCCGTTGAGTCATAAACGTTGCCGTCTGGGAATAAATGTCCGAGTTTGTTGCCTGCCGAATCTATCAATATATTAACTTCCGGTACAGCGTAGCCGATAACATTTTGATTTTTGTCGGCAACATATTTGTTAAGGAACAAGTGCGCACCGTCAACACCTGATATTTGAATACGCCCGTTAATATCAAAACGTCCTAAATATTTGCCGTCAAACCCGAATGCATATTTAACATTCGAAAGTGAGCCTAAATATCCGTCTGCTCTATCATAAACGTCGCCGTAATTATTCATACAACCGATTGCTTTTCCGCTCTTATCGCGCAAAACACCGTTTGCTTCTAACATTCCCAGTTCTTCCCAATCACTGGAATAAACAACACGCGGCTCAACAATATGTCCTTTTATGCGCGGTTCTTCCAAAGAAAGCACTGTACCGTCGGGATTAAGGCATCCTATTTCGCGATTGTTAACATCGCGCACATATCCGTCGGCAGATGCTTCTCCCACGTATTGACATTCATCATCATAAACACTGCCGGTCTTAATAGCGGAACCTACATATTTTCCTTCGGCAGTCCATACCGTGCCATCAGCATATATGCGATAATTTGTTTCAACACCGTCGCGACGAATAATTCCGTCCTTATCAAATTTTGTTCCATAATCGCAGCCCCAACCGACAATAACTCCCGGATTAACCCCTTTTGCCAATATTCTGCTGCCGGTTATATCGGTAACTAAACCACTCGGTTGCATTTTTCCCACAACCTGTTGTTGATGCATCACCTCACCGCGGTTATTAACCGTACCCAAAATACGTCCATCAGGGGTTATCGGCAAAAGGTTCTTATTAACCATACGTCCTATTACTTTCAATCCGAAAGAGCGAATTACCCCGTTTTCATCGGTGTAACCGATAATGTTACCGTTAAAATCGCGAACAATACCGTTTTCATCGACATAGCCTATGACATTGCCATTGGCATCAAATGCCAAACGTACATCTGCACCTTTACGCCCGATTATATTGCCGTTGTCATCCACAATATTTCCGTTTTCATCAACGTGTCCGATAATATTACCGTTAAAATCACGTACCACGCCG
>CADBMG010000151.1 GCA_902795745.1 uncultured Pseudomonadota bacterium | reverse complement strand
TGCAGATTTTGTAAGTATGCGTTATGAGGGATTTTCTGCCAGTAAAGTAGCAGTTATTGTTGAGGCTCTTACAGATAATAAGAATCGCACGGCTGGTAATGTTCGTACCATTTTCGGCAAGCGTGGCGGTGCAATGGGTGAAACCGGTTCGGTGGTGTTTAATTTTGAGCGTATCGGTTACATTCAATATCCTGCAAGCGTTGCCAGTGCCGATGAAATGTTTGAAACAGCTTTAGAGGCTGGGGCTAATGATGTGGTCAGCGATGAGGAAAATCATGAAATTGAGACGTTGCCTGATGATTTGTCGACAGTAACAACCGCTTTGGAAGCTAAGTATGGTACGCCATCGGCTTCACGCTTAGATTGGAAACCGACGGTTAAGTCTGAGATTACGGACTTGGAAACAGCCAAGAAATTTCTGGAATTTATTGACGCATTGGAAGATGATGAAGATGTTCAACATGTTTATCACAATGCAGAAATATCTGACGAAATTATGGCTCAACTCAGCGGCGAAGAATAATGCGTATTCTTGGCTTAGATCCGAGTTTATCCTCTACCGGTTGGGGGGTTATTGAAGTAAACGGAAACCGTCTGCAATATGTTGCGGACGGTTTTATTCCGACTAATCCCAAACAGCCGATAGAAAAACGCTTGGATGTAATTTTCCGCACTTTGTGCGATGTTATTGAAACTTATAAGCCTGAAGAAGCGGCAATTGAAAAGACTTTTTTGAATGCCAATCCGGAAACATCTCTGAAATTAAGTATGGCCCGTGGTGTGGTAATTTTGGCTGCCGGTTTTCATCATATTGAGTTATTTGAGTTTGAGCCTAATAAGGTTAAAAAAGCTTTAGTTGGAGTAGGGCGTGCCGAAAAAACACAGGTCGAAACCATGGTTAAAATCCTCCTTCCGGGGTGTCAGCCGAAAAATAACGACTCATCAGATGCTCTAGCGATGGCTATTACTCGCAGTCACTATCGTAACAGCGTGTTTTAATTTTATCTTTCTTATTTGCAAGTTTTTATTATCAAGGTCGTTTTTGTCTGACCTTTCATCATTGTCTTCAGCAATGATTAGATCCATAGATAGTGCGGCATTGATTTATACATGACTGCATGCAGGGATTTTCGAATTCTAAAAATCATATAAAATCAATAATATACAAAATATTGTCAAAAAAATAAAAAATAACTGTTGACAGATATGTCAAAAAGGCATATACCAAAGCTACATTTTTATAATTAACTCTATTATTAATCCCTAAAAATTTTCGCTTATGAGAAGAATTTTAGCAAATGGCGTTACGCTCGTATTTCAAGAGCGTAATGAAAGTGGTTTTGAGTTGTCATTAACTTTTGGCGGAGGTCACCAGACCGAGCCTAAGTTGGGCTTAGCTGCGCTGTATGAGCAAATTGTTAAGCAGCAAACCAACTCTCAGACTCCTTGGTTGCAGGCGGTTTACGGCGGTAACATTACCTCCTTTACCACCAGCGGACCTATCAGTCATCTGGGCAAGACAATGAACCTGTTACGGCAGGTTTGTGTAACTCCTATGATTGATGAGTATGAGATTGATCTAGCCACGAGCGACATTGTCCAGCACACTTGGGACTTGTCAAGTGTACCTATGCGTCAGTGCAAACTGGCGTATAAGCATACGTCCTTCTCTCAGGATAAGGTGGTGTGGAACACTGATGAGTACATCAAGAAAGTGCAAGAGCTGAAGACAGAAGATGTTCAGGCCTACATTGATCAGGCTCTGGTCGGTAAGAACATTATCCTCAGCTTTGTCGGTGCTGAGAAGCATTTCGACAAGTTCGAGAAGCTGGCGGAAAAGTTGTTCGGGACACTGCCCGCCGGTAAGAAGACTCCGTTGAAGAACTACTTCTACACCGGTGGTTATCAGGAAATCGCCGGCAATGGTTCTCTCAATGTGGCAATGTTCGGTTGGGATGTGTCTCGTACCGGCAATTTTGCCGAAACCAACGTGCTTATGAGTATGCTCTCTGCCCGTTTGGAGCGATCCTTATCACCGTTAGGGGTGACTTGCGAGGTGAAAATTGCCGGATACTTTGGGTTCAGAACTATGAGAATCTGCGTGAGCAGTACTGATCCTGAGAATTTCGCCAAGGCTGTCGATATCGTTTGTCACAATGTCAAGCGTGCGGCGTTCGAAGATGCTTCGAGTCGCCGACTGGAAACCTCCAAGCAACGTGCGATGAGCGAGCGTCTTGCCATTAGCAATGAAGCTCTACCGAGATCGGTTCAGGCCGCTTGGCTCCTGTTGAAGCGCGGTATCGAGTACGACAACCAGAAGTGCTTGGACAACATTTGGCGCACGG
>CADBMG010000150.1 GCA_902795745.1 uncultured Pseudomonadota bacterium | reverse complement strand
TTGCCTAAATGCCAAGCATTGCGCGCCAAAAACACTCTTGCTCCGTTATAGTCATCAGCCAAATTAAGCTGATATGCCGTATAAAATTTTTCCAATTGTGCTTTATCTTCCGAACTTATCCAACGTGCCGTAAAATACTGAGTAGGCTCAAAAATAACATCAACATTAAATTCCGTACGTAAGCGATCGGCAATGACCTCAAATTGCAAAACACCCACTACTCCGACAATATATTCCGCACCTGTAAGCGGCTTAAATATACTGGCACCACCTTCTTCGGCAATTTGTTGCAAAGCACTGGCAAGATGTTTTGATTTAAGCGGATCTTTGGCTCGTACTGACTTCAATAATTCAGGAGCAAAACTCGGAATTCCGGTATAGTGAATTTTCTCTCCTTCGGTTAAAGTATCTCCTATTCTCAGTTGACCGTGATTTGGAATACCTATAATATCGCCGGCATAAGCATCTTCGGTTAATTCACGTTCTTGTGCCAAGAACATCACCGGAGTTGCTATTTTAATTTCTTTTCCCGTTCTAACCTGTAACAAGCTCATACCGCGCTTAAAATGACCGGAACAAATGCGCATAAAAGCAATACGATCACGGTGCTTCGGATCCATATTGGCTTGGATTTTAAATACAAATCCGGTAACCTTCGATTCATTTGCTTCAACTGTTCGCTCGGCACTCGGTTGCGGACGCGGCGTCGGAGCATAGTCGGTCAAACCTTGCAAAACTTCACGTACACCAAAATTATTAACCGCACTGCCAAAGAACACCGGTGTTAACGAACCGCTTAAATAGTCCTCTATATTAAATGCCGGACAAAGTTCTCTTACCATTGCCACATCTTCACGCAATTTAGCCACAGCATGAGCCGGCAACAACTCATCAAGTTTAGGATCGTCCAATCCGTTACAAGTCTCAATAGTGTCATTAATCTGCGACTTGTTGCCGCCTTTGTTCATCAAAATAAGCCTATCATTCAAAATATCGTAACAGCCCAAGAAATCCTTACCGCTGCCTATCGGCCAGCTGGCAGGTGTAACTTCTAAAGCCAAAGTATTTTCAATATCATCCAACAATTCGAAAGGATCCAATCCTTCACGATCCAACTTATTGATAAAGGTCATAATCGGAATGTTGCGCAAACGGCTTACCTCAAACAATTTTTTGGTTTGTGCCTCAATACCTTTGGCGGAATCGAGCACCATTACAGCAGAATCAACCGCAGTCAGAACGCGATAAGTATCTTCCGAAAAATCTTCGTGGCCCGGAGTATCCAACAGATTAAATGTTGTATCGGCATATTCGAAATTCATAACCGAAGAAGCAACGGAGATTCCTCTCTCCTGTTCCACTTTCATCCAGTCGGAATGAGCCTTACGATTTTCGCCGCGAGCTTTTACCGCACCAGCCTGCTGAATAGCTCCGCCGAAAAGCAATAATTTTTCGGTTAAAGTCGTTTTACCCGCATCCGGGTGTGAAATAATCGCAAATGTTTTGCGCGGATTAATCTTTTGTTCTGGCATTTTTTCCTCTTAAATTAACATACTGCCTTTTATAAACAAATCATTGCGATTTGCAACATTTTTTTACCGTTACCGATGATTTTTTTAATTATTTTGCAAAACATTCAGTATGTTAACAAACATCGAAAATGAATTTTTCGGAGCGCTTTCCCAAAATGCGTCATATTGTTCCTTATGATGTTCCACTCCCGGAGTATCACTGATTTGCCGAACTGTCAAAAAAGGAACATTGTGCATATAGCAAGCATGAGCAATGGCCGCACTTTCCATATCAACAGCTAATGCTTCCGGAAATTTTTGTTTTATGTTTTTTAACTCGTCGGCACTGACAATAAATCTGTCTCCGCAACAAAGTAATCCACGACGACAATCTGGCAATCTCTGCACAAATTTTTCATCTGAATGATACAAAAGAGGCATTCCGGCAATCTGCCCGTCGACATCCGGTTCCCCGCACCATACATCATGATAAACAACGTCGGTTCCTACTACAAATTCTCCGATTTTAAGTGATGAATTCAAACCTCCGGATACTCCGATATTAACGATAAAATCCACTTGAAAAACATTTATCAAACAGGTAGCACAAACAGCGGCATTAACTTTTCCCATACCGCTAACCACCACAACAATATCATGTTGCTGCCATTTTCCGCTCAAAAAACGACGATTGGCAATTGTTTGTTCCGATAATTGTTGCAAACATTCGGTGTATATATCGAATTCTTTTTGCATGGCTATCATTACACCGATTTTCATTTCTCGTAGTCCTTATTATACTATTGTTTATTTCTGTTTTTATGTAACTGATTACGTACGGTTTGTACGTAGTTATAATTGCGGAAAGAATCATAAGCACGGTCAAAACTATCTGAGCCGTAGATGTAAAACACCTTATTAGCTAATCCTTTTATTGCCGAATCGATAGTTTCAAAAGCTTGATTATAATCGTCGCTGTAATTATTACGCTTACGCTTTTGCACAATATCATGATATGCGGCAATAGCCTCAATGGTTTTGTTGGCAAAATCTCCATCACCTTTTTGCGCAAAAAAGTGCATCAGTTTAACCGTTGTCTGGTAAAAACACTTATTGATTAAAATATTGCGATGTTTCAGATTATTTCCGTCAACAATCATTGAACAGCCATATTCCTCCTACTTCAACTTTGCACGTAAATCTGCAATTAATCCGTCAATACCATTCGATGACTTTTTGATATATCCGGTATATTCACTGCGAGCAGTTTGTGCCAGACTTACATTTTCGATAATAATATCGACGACGCGCATTTTACCGTTCGTTTCTTTAACGCGCCATTTTACTGAAGCTGGCTGACCTTCCGGCATAGGTACCTGCGTATTTACAAATATTTGATCCGGAGATTTTGAGCTTTCCGTTCCTAAAAACTCAAAATGTTTACCTTTGAACTCATTAAAACGAGCTGACCATGTCTGTATATTCAGCTTGCGATAAACGTCAATAAAATCGGCACGTTGTTTAGCTGTTGCACTGCGCCAATAGCGCCCTAATACAAATTTTCCGATAAAATCCAAATCCAAATCTTCGTTGAAGAGTTTGGTAAAACGAGCTTGTTTTTCTGCTTCGGAAACATTCGAATTAATCAGTTGTTCTATCCCCTGCTGTGTTAAGTTTTTAACAAAATCTTCCGCCTTTTTGCCATCAACTGCGGCATTGGCCGTCATACTCCAAGTCATCAATACCGAAAACAAAACTGCAAAAATCTTTTTCATTTTCCTAACCTTTCATATTATTCATCAAAATCTTCATCGAAATCAAAGTCATAACTCGCGGTCTGATTTTCGGCATTTTTATCGGCACAAACGTTTAATTTCAATCGATTTTGAATAAATGCCGACTTAATGGTACCGTAAACATCAACCGAACCGGCCGTCAAATTATCCAAAAACTCTAAATTTTCTTCACGCACGCTGACGAATCCTAGTGCTGTCAAACCATAGTAAAAGCTATAACGTTGCCAATCTTCGCCAAATGATGCATAGTAATTCGCCCAATACAACGGGTCAGCTGCGGCATCTCCCGCCATACCGACTGTATGACGCGGAGTAGATGGTCCGAATATAGGCAATACAATAAACGGTCCGTCCGGAACACACCATTTTGCAAGCGTAGCATCTAAGCCTGTTTTGTTTTTTTCCAGTCCCCATCCTGAAGCTACATCAAATGTTCCCAATAAGCCAAGCGTGGTGTTAACAACAAAACGTCCGACAGATTTACCGCTATCAACTAAATTTCCTTGCAACGTATGATTTATTGCCGTTGCCGGCTCACGCAAATTAGCGAAAAAATCATGTACACGTTCACGAATAAATTCCGTTGTAATGGCGCGATATCCTCTAGCAACCGGTTTGAACACATAATCATCAAGCGTAGTATTAAAACCGAACATTGCACGATTATATGTTTCTAAGGCCGAATCACCTTCTGCTTTGGCGGTTTGCGTGCCTGAAAGCAAAATCGCAAGACATAAACTTAATATTATATACTTTCTTTCCATATTATTCCTCTATTTGGCTGTAATATATAGCTAAATCTTTTGCAAATCAACCACAAAATATGTTTTTTAAGCAAACAAAAAAAGCAGAAACTAGATGTTTCTGCTTTTCTTGTTTTTAATACAGCCAATGCTGCGAACAAAATCTGTCCATTTCAATGGAATAGTTGAGTTTTTCAGCTACTCCTTCCGCAAATCCACAGAATTTAGTAGCAACATCGTCAGCCCAATCCGGATACTTCCAAGCAATCCATGCCGCCATTTCCGGTGACAGTTGCCCCTCCTCTGTCACGATCAAATAAACTTTCTCGTCACGTTGCCGACCGGATGGCATAGAAATTATTTCCATTTCCTCCGTGTTCTCTTCCGACCAATAACCAAAACTGTGCAACTTTTCACGCATCAATGCAATTTTGATTTGTGCGGTAAGATCTGAAGGAAAAGTCATCTTAAGCATTTTTTCCCTCAAGGCAGGATTCTTAATGAAACTGCGTGAAAGAAAATGCTTGAGTACATCGGTTGATGGATGAGTGACTTTTGATGCAGCTTCATCAAGCATTTGCTCAATTACGCTGTCGTGAAGCACAGGATCATCCATACTGCTCTGCTCTACCAGAGCATGCTGAATTTCCCCACAGAAAGGAAGCTCGAACAACAGCTGTTGAGCGTCGAAACGGCGGAAGGCTTTGTCCGGATGAATCTTAATGTACTCCTTTGCTAAAAAGCGGAAATCACATTTTTTATTCACCTGACCGGCAGCCCTACGAAGCAAATCACGCTCAGCAACCAAGGAAAGAGGATGATTTTGTATATATGCAAAAATTGCCTCTTCATCCCTTTTCTGCAGAAGTTTGATCTCATAAGTGGAATCAAGCTGACGCGACAAATGCCCTAAGCTTCCAGACATTAATCCTAAAATGGCATCCTGTTCGTAATCCGCTAAAAGCAAATTACGGCGACCAAGATTCTCTAAATAGATCACTCGCGCCCAAGTAATCGAAGAAATTTTCCTCAACCCAACCTCCGATGGTCGATTGTGGCGAAAATACATTTCTACTACCTTTGCCTCACGAGGTTCATGCCTCGGCCAATAATTAAAATCAATGTCCGCAGGCACACTACCCATCAGTTTTTCAACCAGCTCTTCACTCATTTTGCCATAGTAGGCAAGGTACAAAAAGTACCCAAATTTAATGATTTCCATAAACAAATTAATTTTATTAGACAATAATTTTTATTAAACAATAATTTTTATTTTGCCCTTAATTTACGCCTATTTTAAATTTTGTCAAGTTATTTATTGGCAATTATAGTGTTTTTAGCGGATTACTGTCAATTTTATTTCATTTGAGCATGATAAAGCGCACTGTATATACTGTCCGGATTGTTCAATAGCTCATCATGCGTTCCCGTTTCGGCAATTTTACCATAGTTCACAACAACAATTTTGTCGGCATGACGCACTGTTGATAAGCGGTGTGCTATTACAAAAACCGTGCGGTCAGCCATCAAATTATCAATAGCCTTTTGCACCTCTGCTTCTGATTTATTATCCAATGCTGATGTTGCTTCATCTAAAATAACAATCGGTGCATTCTTTAAAAATGCACGGGCAATGGCAATACGTTGCTTTTGTCCTCCGCTCAACAAAACTCCGCGTTCTCCAATAGGTGTATCCAATCCTTTTGGTAAATCATTAACAAACGCATCTACATAAGCGGCTTTTACTGCTTGCTGCAATTCTTCTTCCGTAGCATCAGCCTTTCCCAACATAATGTTCTCACGAATTGTTCCGCCGAACAAATAATTATCCTGAAAAACAATTGACATCATATCTCGCAACGATTTCAGCGTATAATGTCTAATATCGCAATCATCTATCAAAATCTGTCCCGATGTAACATCATAAAAACGCGGTAATAAACTTACAAACGTGCTCTTTCCACCGCCGGAATTACCAACTAAAGCGATTGTTTCACCTTTTCTGATTGTCACATTAACATTTTCCAATACAGGCTTTCCGGCCACATATGAAAAGCAGACATTTCTGTATTCAATACCCTTACCGATTTCTTTAAGCTCTTTAGCACCTTCCTCATCACGCACTGCCGGTAAATTATCCATCAGTTCAAACACACGCTCCATGGCCATTAAGGCAATCTGCACATTGCTGAAACTGTTACCGATACTTTTTATCGGGTTATAAAGTAAAATCAGTGCCGCAACAAATGAAACAAAATTACCTGCCGTCATTTGATGCGATAAAATCAACCAACTTCCTACCCAAATAACCAAAGCAATACCCAGTGATACGACAAAATGCATTAACGGAGAAAGCATACCGGTACGTTGCACCATTTTCATTCCTAATTTGAAAACACGACGCAATGCATTATCAAAGCGAGCAGTTTGATAGTCATACAAATTATATGAAGCAATAATTTTACTGCCCCCGAAAGTTTCGTTATAATGTGTAATTACTTCTGCGGTTGTAAACACCGTTTGTATATTGATATCTTTAATCCTTTTGCGCACCCTTGTTAACGGAAACAGTGCCGCTCCCAACACCACAACGGCGATAATTGCCAATTGCCATGAGTTGTAGAATAAAACTCCTATCAATGCAACGGAAGAGAAAAATCTGGTAGAAAACTGCTTAAGGTTATCTAATAATCCGGCACAAGCACTTTCCACATCTTGATTGAAGCGCATCACAATATTACCTGAGGTATTGGTATCAAAATACGAAGCATCAAATTTAAGTAACCTTCCGAACAAGTCAATTTTAACATCTGCAGCAATACGATTACCGATCCACGTATTGGTATAATTGGCTGCAAATGTAAGAGCACCCTGAAAAGCACTGAATAACACTATTGCCGCCGGAATCCACCACGTGTTGGTATTTTTTTCAATCATCATCACATCCATATACGGTTTTAGTGCCCATGCTATTACTGCATCCAAAGCTCCGACCGGTATTGTTATCAACACCGCTAAAATTGCCATTGGCCAATACGGCTTTACAAAAGGCCACATCCGGTTGTAGTCTGCGATAAAATGTGTATTTCTAACTTTGGTAAATAATCTTTTCAGCATCGATCTTCCTCAATTGATATTATCAAAAAATATTACTCTTTATTTTCAAGAACGGAATGCAGCCGAACAATTTAATATAAGTTTTCTGATGATGGCGTTGCAAAGTAAATATCGGTAATCGGCTAAATAAATAAAATGTCTTGTTTTCTTCCGTTAGAGCCTTTTGAAAATTAAGCCAAGTGTGATACGGCAAAATTTTTTCCAATTCTGCACAAAAAGAAGCCTGTAATTCGGCCGGAATTTGCCAATACCATGCCGTACAATTTCCGGCAAACCATGACCAAAAATATGGTTCGATATATGGTTTATTGGGACTGTTTCTAAAAGCCTGCATGGCAATATCTTTAATTTTCAGCACACTGTAATTTTCAGCG
>CADBMG010000149.1 GCA_902795745.1 uncultured Pseudomonadota bacterium | reverse complement strand
GTTACGGTAAACGTTCATCATCATATGAGTATCGTGTAACCGGACGCGGAGGGCAGGGTATTGCCAATATGGAAATGTCACCGCGCAATAAGGAAGTTGTAAGTTCGTTCCCGATTGAGGAAGATAAAGAAATTATGATGGTTACCGACGGTGGTAAGTTGATACGTATGCCGGTGGATGATATTCGTGTTGCCGGCCGTAAGACGCAGGGTGTAATTTTATTCCGCACTGCCGATGATGAAAAAGTGGTTTCTGTTACTAAACTTGATGCCGATGCCGGTACCGATGAGGAAATTGACGAAGATGGCGATAGTGAGGTAGAGGAGAGCGAAGTTATGGCTGATGAAGTCATAGCAGAGCCGAAAACTGATGAAGTCGATGCTTAGTTCTTCCTTGAATTAATGGTAAAAAACGCTCTGTAAGTTATCAGGGCGTTTTTTTGATAAATAATACTTTACTTTTTCCTTAAATTTATTTACTATCAACCTAGGTATGTGAAAAGCATACTCGGGGCGTCAGAAACCCTTTAAATCATTAGCAGTCGCCAATATATCAGCGACTTAGATTTATTACCGACTTCTGTCTTGGACGGATGTCGGCTCAATAAGGCTTTCCGGCCGAATAAGCCGAGCCGGTTTTTGCTAATGATTATACGGTTTCTGAACATCCGCCCGCTAAAGAAGCGGGTATTTTTAATTGTAAAAAAGGATGTTTTATTATGAAAAAAATACTGTTTTTGTGCGGATTATTAATTGGAGAGTTATTAAATACCAGCTCATCACTTGCGCAGATTGAATGCAGAAATGAAGTGAAAAAAGCAAAAAATAAAAACTATTCGGTAACATATGATTATTACTGTAAAAATGGTAAGTATATTGTTAAATGTGGTGAACACGCCAGTTATTTAGCCGGATGTCAAGGAAAAAAAGATCGTGAGATTGTGTTTGATGATAAGAATTCTTTTTTAAATAGAATTACAAAAGCTGGAGAATTCAGTAAAGTTTATCAAAAAGACGGGATAAATCCTGAAATGCCTATAGAGTATGTACTAGGTAATACGGTGGCAAAAGATCCGGAACATACTAAAAATGTAGCAAAATTTGCACAAGAATTTGAAGAAAATACAGTTGTATTAATTGACGGAAAAGAAGTAAAACAACCATTACATATGTATTCTATAGCGGTAGAAACAGCCAAACAAGATAAATCAGATCGAGTATTTGTCGAAGATCCGGTTAAATATGCCAGCGATACAACATCTAAGACTATTGTTGACACTTCGGCAGGAAATTCTTTTGCAGATACTGCAATATCAACAAATACTCAAAATATAGCAAAATCGTCAACAGAGGTTGTTGAAACACCATTGCCATCATCCGGTGAAATAAAATCTGACAATAGTTTATTTCAATCTACGGAAATTAAGTCTTTAGAGACTGAAAATACAGTTGGAGCTAAGGCGCAATCCGATGCTTCTCAAAAAATTAATGATATAGAAAAGGCTGATTTATCCAATCAAAGTGTTAATGCTGAAACACAATCGGAAAAAAACGTGGAAATGGAAACATTGGATGCAGATAAAGCTTATCAAGACACAAATGCGACAGATCAGACGATTGGTAGCACCCAAAGCGGTTATGTATCACAAGTGGAAGATGTTGCACAAGGGATTGATAATGATTTTGGAATGGGGATTTGTAAAGAAGGTTCAATTTTTAAGCAACTTGCTTGCCGTGCTGGTTTTATTGGCAACGGTTTGCGCAAAGTGGCATATATCATTGCCGGATTTGCGTTGATTGTATTCTCATTTGCTGCAATATTCGGCAAGGTAAAGTGGCCAGTATTTTGCACTATAATGTTTTGCTGTTTCTTGCTTTCTGTAATGGTTTTTGTGGTCAACACCATGACGGATAAGAAAGATTCCGCAGCATGGATTGGTGGTATTAATGATGATGGCTCTGTTGTCAGTTATCAAAGCACTAATGCCGAAATGCAAATACCTCCGACAGATAACGGTGAGACTAACATACCTTCAAGTTTCAGTCGTCCTGAGTAGTTATTATTTAAACTTAATAACAACGATATTGTTCAAAAAATACGTTGTATGCAAATAAAATACAAATAACTGATATAAGATATTTAATCAACTTCATCATTCTTAACCTTTTTATGTTATTATGCAGTAGGAGGTGTCTAAATATCTTTAATTGCCTTGACTTAGAAGATTTTTGTTCCTACGATAGGATATATTATAAAAATTAGACTCGGTTGTTTATGAGAAGAATAATTTTAATATTAGTCGTATTTTTGCTTGTGCATCAAGTAAGGGCATTTAGTTGGTGGCCATTCATAAGTACTGAAAGAATAATAAGGCAAGGTAATCGCCATAGCCAATCTTTTTATGCCGTAAAGGAGGAGATGTTGGATGAAGTATATTATGACCATCGGTATACACTTTATTGCAATGCAGAATTTACCTTGCATAAAAAAATAAAGCCTTCAAAAGGTTTTAAATTACCGGATTTACAAAATGTTGGTTTCCAATTTTACGATATTTCTAAAGAAGAGTTGCTGAAAAAAGCTCAACGAATGGAATGGGAACACATTGTTCCTGTGCAGAATTTCGGTAAAACATTCAGTGAGTGGAGCGTCGGACATAAAAATTGCCGCTTAGCTAAAAATCAACCATATAAAGGGCGTAAATGTGCTGAACAAGAGAGCGAAGAATTTCGCTATATGTATACCGATATGTATAATCTATATCCTTCCATAGGGGCGGTCAATTATTTACGCTCGAATTTTAATATGACGCAGTTTGACGGAAATGTTAAAAATACTTTTGGTTCATGCGCTTTGAAACTTTCGCGCAACAAGGCAGAACCGCCGGACAATGTTAAAGGATTGATTGCCAGAACATATTTTTATATGGAACGGACTTATTCCCGTTATCGTATAGGTCAGCCGATGCGTGGAGTTTTGCAGGCATGGGATAAAAAATATCCGGTCAGCAAGTGGGAATGCCGTCGAGCTTTCCGTATTGAAAAAGTACAAGGGAATGCCAACCAAAGACTTAAAGATATTTGTATTAACAAAGGTTGGTATAAAAATTAAGTTTAAGATTAAAATATTGCGATAATATATTGAAATTATTTAATTATTTTATAATATTTTAGATTTTGTGATTTCAGAATTAAGGTATTTTATCATGTATTCTCGATAAGCTATACCGAATTTTTCACCAGATTTTTTTTCCAAACTCGTTTGATAATCCTCTGGTAAATCTTTTAATGTTATATTTTCCATAATGTTATAAACTTTATTAACCGCATCACAAATGTGCTTAAACTTAGTGTCACTGCAATATTCGTTTAACACCCATTCTCCATAATAATCAGCATAAAAACATTTTAAAAACATATCTAAGCGTTTACGGTTGCGAAAATTATCACTTATTTCTCTTATAAGGTCATATTGTTTGGATATTTTCATGTCTTGAAATCGGCAGATACGCATGTGTTCACGGCAAAAAAGTAATGAAAAGCTACGATATTCGTTAGGTATTTTCAATCTATTACACAACCGGTTGATTAACTCCAATCCTCGTTGATCATGGTTATTGTGATGAGGCAATATATCAGATGGCGTATTACCTTTTCCCAAATCATGGGTTAGAACAGACCATTTAATTAAATCTTCCTCATTTTGCACTCTGGTTAATGCACACATTACGTGCTTAAAAGTATTTTCTGAACTGTGGTATTTTTTTATTTCAGGTGTATCAACCAGTGCTTCTATTTCAGGAAACCAGTCGTGTAAACCGCCGATTTCAGCCAAACCTTCAAAAAATCTAGCAGAATTTGCATTTGGTTGCAGTGCTTTTTTTGTTTCTAGCCATACTCTCTCCGGTGTTAAATGTTTCAGCATGCCATCGTCAACCATTTTTCTCAGTATTTCTTTGGTTTGCGGTTCAATTGTGAAATCCAGTACAGCGGCAAAGCGATAGGCTCTCAGTATTCTCAACGGATCTAACTTGAAGTTTTGTTCATCTATAATCCGTATAACTTTATCTCTGATATCCTGTTGACCATTAAAGTAATCAATTATCTCTCCGGTTTCTACATCTTTTGCTATAGCGTTACAAGTAAAATCGCGCCTCAAACAATCTTCATATAATGTAACATCGGGAGAAAAATTAAAGGTAAAGTCAGTATGTTTATCTCCTGTTTTTCTTTCTGTACGGGCTAGGGCGTATTCATCGTTGGTATAGGGATGTAAAAACACCGGAAAATTATTACCGACTTGTTTATATCCCAAAGATAACATTTCGTCGATAGATGAACCGACCACGACAAAATCCTTATCATTGGATTTAGCACCTCTTAAAGCATCTCTGACATATCCACCAATAATATATTTTTTCATTTTTATATCACTTTTTACTTTAATGAGAGTAATACATTGAGATAAAGCAAAACCCCAGAAAATCCGGGGTTCTCTTATTGGTGGCCAGAGACGGGATCGAACCGCCGACACGAGGATTTTCAGTCCTCTGC
>CADBMG010000148.1 GCA_902795745.1 uncultured Pseudomonadota bacterium | reverse complement strand
GGTTCTGCGCTGATGTGGCTTTGCATGGCATTTTTACCGGCATCAAAAACATGCGAAACATTTTCTGCCGCGCCGATGATGGCATTTTGCGTCGAATCAAGCAATCCATTACCGCTAACCGGCAACATATCAACTGCTTGTTCGTCAACGGATAGTGCTTCCAACTCATCAACCATTATCTTTTTCCTTTTGCACTACAGCCGCTATATCCTGTCGGCTGATTTTTACAAATCCTAATTTTTGCAACACGCTGTATGCTAAATCTTGAGAAATATTTTCAATTTGCATCAATGTATCTTTTTTCTCTGAAGCTAACAACAACTCATTGTCTGCAATTTTTTGGTTTAATATTTGCGCCATCTGGTTTTCAGCTGCTGACAGTTGTGCTTTCAATTCCGCTTTGCCGTCACTGAGCTGTTTTTCTGCTGCAGCTTTGGCATCAGCCAGAGTTTTATTGTATTTATCAAGGGAGTCTTGTGCCGCAGCATTTAAGGCATCGGCCTTTTGTACATAATCATCGATTTTACGCTTGCGCTGCTCAACTACATTCGCCAACTTAGGCGTAATAAAATTAGCCAGCAAGAACCAAAGTGCACAAAAGCTTATCAAAAGCCAAAAAGCTTGCGATAAAAATGTCGTCCAATCTAACTGCGGCATGAAAACCTCTTACATGTACGTTTTATTAAATTTAAATTACAGAATCATCAAAATTGCAATAACCAAGATGTACAACGCAATGGATTCGATTGAGCCCATACCGATGAAACCGAACAAAGTTACGTCTTTCTTTACCTGCGGATTGCGACCAACCGTTTCAATTAACGTTGTCCACAATTTTGTTAAACCCCATGCGGCGGCACTCATTGCCAAAGCACAGATACCGGCGGCAATAAAAGCAGCAGCCTTGTCTTGTAAAATTTCGTTTTCCATTGTTTTATCCTTTCTTTAAATTAAAGTTAGTTCCTATTTTTTTATTCTTCATCACTGATTGCCTGACTTAAATATACGCAACTCAGTGTCGTGTAGATGTAAGCTTGCAACAAAGTAACAAATAATTCAAACATAATGATGCACATATCCGCAACTAACGGAATAAATCCGAATAATCCCATAGTGACGATAAATGTGCCCAAAACTTGCAACATAATATGTCCAACCGACATATTTACCGCAAGACGAATTGTTAAACTAAAAGGTTTAGCCAGTAACGACAATGTTTCCACAGGAATAATCAGCGGAGCCATCAGCCATGGCAATCCTTCCGGAAAAAAGGTGTGAAAATACCTTAATCCACGATGTTTGATACCAAATATAATGTTCAAAATCAGGCAAAAAACTGATAATGTTCCAACAGCGGCTATGTGCGATGTAAAGGTAAAACTGTACGGCAAAAGACCCAGCATATTGCCGACGGCAATGAAGGTAAAAAGCGTAAATACAAATGATACAAATTTAAAACCATCTTGTCCCAGTGTTTCACCAATCATCCCTCTGATGAAGTCATATATCGATTCGGCAAATGCTTGCCCTTTGGTCGGTACTACTGCACGCTTACGTAAGGCTAAGAGCAATGTTAATACAATAACCGTTACCGTTATTAACATACAAAGCGAAGAATTTGTAAAAGACAAATCCATTCCGCCGGCCTGCCACGGATAAAGTTTTTTAATTGCGAATTGTTCCAAAGGGTTTTCCATTATTTGCTCCCGTCAATATCCTTTTCTATTTGCTTTGCGGTGCGATAAACATTGAGCATACCCGCCGCCAAACCGAAGATGGCTAGTATTAACATAAAAATAATACGTGTGTCAAACCATTTATCCAAGAGATACCCAATACATATTCCAATGAAAACAGGAGACACAAATTCTACGGCTACACGTACGGCATTTTCCCAAAACTTAGCAATATCGGAGCGTTTAGGTTTCGCTTGTTTTTGTTTGTGCTTAAAAGCAGCGATTCGCTGAGCCATTTTTTCTGTATCGGAAGTCGATTCGCGCATTATTATTCCTCAGTTTGAACTATTCCAAAACGTCTGTCAAAATAATCCTTTAACGTACTGTAACGAGGAATGCCTTGAATAATTTCCGTACCATCAGAACCTGTAACTACCAGTGCCGGAGTGCCGTTGATATGAAATTTGGTCAATGCTTGTTGACGGTCGGAAACAATATCTTGTGCTACGGCATGATTATGTATACATATCTGCGATTCGTCATAGCTCATACCATGTTCCGCCGCAAATTGTAAAAGCCGCTCATCGCTTTCATCTAACCACCATGAACGCTGATAATCGAATAATTCACGTACAAAATCGTGATTATCATCGTAGCTCATGCAGTTTGCCAACATTGCTGCCTTCATTGATTTTTTATCTAACGGAAAATGCACAAAAATAACACGCATATAGCCACTGTCGACATAGTCATGAATAAGCTTCGGTAAAACGTCCAAATGAAAATCAGCGCAATGCGGACAACCCAAAGATGAATATTCATACAAAGTCCATGGCGCATTTTCTGAACCGATGGCGTATTTATCTGTTGCCGTAATGCGTATATCTCTAGGGCCTACAACAGCGATGCCTTTCTTAGGGGAAGCTTCGGCAATCTGCTGCATCAAAACAAGTTGACCGTCAACATAAGCAAATCCTTTGAAGTTGAAATAAAACACCGCGGAAAGACAAAAAACAACCGCCAAAGACAAAATATTGCTGATTCTCTTAATTATTTTTTCCACTTGTTTACTCTCCCAACTTATTCTCACTTATCACCGCCTGCCCCAAACGCTGCAATATTTCACGCAAATCGGCAGACTGCACATTTTTCGTCAGTTCCGTAATATAATTTTCTTCTCCGGCAGATACAACATTTTTTTTCAGATTTTCAATCGGTTTTTTTGCCATAGGAAAGTCATCAGCATTTCCGGTTTGCATAATTTTCAGAGAAGCGATGGCTTCATAACCGAAATATGCATTAACTTTATCTAATATTTGCCGCTCTTTTTGCTTGATTTCCATAGCAAATGCACCGCTTAAAGTTAAAAGAGTCAGACATCCGTTGATGCGTTCATCTTTGCGGAAAACAATTTGATAAGGTAAAGTATAGCGTGCTAAATTTTCACCAACTATTTGCTGCCATGAGGTCAAAAAATCCACAAAAAAAAAGCCTCGTTTTCCCAAAAGTTGCTTTGCCAAAG
>CADBMG010000147.1 GCA_902795745.1 uncultured Pseudomonadota bacterium | reverse complement strand
TGCCGTGAGGAACATGGAATGCCGCCCCCAGTTTATGAGCCATTGAGTGGCACACACCCAAAAAGGCATTAGCAAACGCCATACCTGCAATTGTTGCCGCATGATGCACTTTTTCGCGGGCATTAAAATCTGCTGTTTCGTAAGATTTAACAAGATTCTCATAAATCAAGCGTCCGGCCTCTATTGAAAGGCCGCGTGTATAGTCAGTAGCCATACATGAAACATACGATTCGAGAGCATGCGTCATTACATCAATACCGGATGCGGCACATAAACCTTTCGGCATAGTCAAAACTAAGTCAGTATCAACAATTGCCATACTCGGTGTCAATGCATAGTCGGCAATTGCATATTTCACGCCGTTTGCATCGTCGGTAATAATTGAGAACGGAGTAACTTCCGAACCGGTACCTGATGTAGTCGGAATAGCAACCATTTGCGCCTTGTTGCCCATTGTAGGAAATTCGAAAATACGTTTTCTTATATCCATAAAACGGCGAGCCAAATCTTCAAATTTCAGCTCCGGATGCTCATACATAATCCACAATATTTTGCAGGCATCAATAGGTGAACCGCCACCGAGTGCAATCAAAACATCAGGAGCAAAACTTTCGACCATTTCTTTGGCTTTGTTAATAGTCGTCAAATCCGGATCAGGTTTAACATCACTGAATATTTTATATTGTATACCCATCGGCTCTAAAATATCTGTGATTTTCGAGGTATATCCCAAATCAAACAGCGGCTTATCGGTAACGATAAAGGCCTTCTTTTTACCTTGTAATTCTTTTAAGGCAAAGCTCAAGCAACCCGGTTTGAAATAGATTTTCGGCGGAACTCTGAACCATAACATATTTTCTTCGCGTTTTGCCACAGATTTAATATTCATCAGATGTTTTACTCCTACATTTTCACTAACCGAATTACCGCCCCAAGAACCGCAACCTAAGGTTAAAGACGGTTCAAGTCTGAAATTATAAATATCACCGATAGCACCTTGCGATGACGGACAGTTAATCATCACGCGACCGGTCGGCATTACATCACCGTAAAGTTTAATACGTTCATCGTTGCGCGGATTCGTGTATAATACTGAAGTATGTCCCGCGCCGGCAAACAGTACCAATTGTTTGGCCTTTTCCATAGCCTCATCAAAGTCAGCGGCACGATACATTGCCAAACACGGAGATAACTTTTCATACGAAAACGGTTCTTCCGTTCCTATTTTTGAAACTTCTCCGATTAACACTTTGCTGTTTTCCGGTACTTTTACACCTGCCATTTCGGCGATTTTAACTGCCGGTTGTCCGACAATTGCCGAATTGAGCTTACCTTCTTGAATAATTGTTGCCGCAACTTTTGCTCTTTCGGCATCATTTAATACATAAGCTCCACGTTTAATAAACTCTTCTTTTACCGCATTGTATATTTCATCAACAACAATAACCGATTGTTCGGAGGCACAAATCATACCGTTATCAAATGTTTTCGACATTAAAATCGAGCTGACAGCCATTTGAATGTCGGCTGTTTCATCAATCACTGCCGGAGTGTTACCGGCACCCACACCGATAGCCGGAGTTCCTGAAGAATAGGCCGATTTTACCATCCCCGGACCTCCGGTAGCCAAAATCAAATCAGATTTTTGCATCAAATATTGCGTTTTTAACAAAGACGGCTCATCAATCCAACCGATAATATCTTCCGGCGCACCTGCTTTTACTGCTTCTTCCAGTATAATGCGAGCTGTTTCAATAGTGCATTTTTTAGCACGCGGATGCGGTGAAAATATAATGCCGTTACGTGTTTTTAAGGCAATCAATGACTTAAATATAACTGTTGATGTAGGATTGGTTGTCGGCACAACGCCTGCAATTACTCCCATCGGTTCGGCAAATTTAATCAGTCCGTTATCTTTATCTTCTTCAATAATACCGCAAGTTTTGACATTTTTATATTTGTTGTAAATATATTCGGAAGCAAAATGGTTTTTAATAACCTTGTCTTCGGCAATTCCCATGCCGGTTTCTTCTACGGCCATTTTAGCCAAGTCAATACGCATCGAACTTGCTTTAAGTGCTACACGACGAAAAATTTCATCAACCTGCTCCTGCGAATAAGCTGCAAATTTCTTTTGGGCGGCGGCTACTCTGGCAACTAATGCTTCAATATATTCCGTTTCTTGCTGTTCGCTAATATTTGTATCCATAATATCCTCCAACTAATACTGTCTTTAATATTAAGTCAAAACCTAAAAAAAAGAATAACTTTTTTCATCTTTTTCATCACATTTTATTTCTATTTCTAACATATCAGGTTGAAAGCAAAAAATCCATAGATATATATGACGTGGTTTTAGTTAAATAGAAGGGAGAAATTAAATGAAAAGTAAGTTTTTAACCAGTTTAGCTGTTGCGGGAGCTTTGCTGCTAAGTTCTGCTGCAATGGCCGAAAATCATAGCGCAAAGAATGTTACTTTAAGCAAAGTCAACGACTTGCAAAATGCAGCTGACGATTCAACCGTTTATATTCAGGGTTATTTGATTCAGAATTTAGGCGATGAAATGTATGTTTTCCAAGATGAAACAGGAAAAATCAATATTGAAATCGACGATGATATGATTGGCAATGCTCTTGC
>CADBMG010000146.1 GCA_902795745.1 uncultured Pseudomonadota bacterium | reverse complement strand
TCGCTTTTGCCGTGCTGAGTAGCAGATATTGCTTAAAATTATTATCGAGTTCATCTTTATTCCACTTCACACTTTGCGGAATACTCGGTTGCACCAATCGCACCATAATTTCTTCACCGCTCGGCAACTCTTCAACATGTGCCAAAACATACGTTCCGTATTCCCACAGCAGCACAAAAAATCCAAGAGAAATAATCGGCCAAATTAAGCGTTTTTTTGTCGGTTTCAACAACCACATCACCGGAAATGACGCCACTATAATTATGACCATTGACAGTCCGTAGGTTCCAATCCATGCCAATGTTTGCAACAAAGCCGGACGAAATGCCAATACCGAACTTACGGGATTCCATGGAAAACCCGTAAATAAAAAGCTTCTCAGCCATTCTGTGCATAAAAACCACATAGCAGTAAATAATAACATTTTAGCCGCAATATTTCTGCCCATACTGGTAACCACAAACGGTAATATGGTAAACAATCCAAAAAACGCCCCGTTTAAAATCAAAACCAAAGGATACAAAATGCCGGTCTGTGCCGCATCAATCAACAAAGCATTCCCGATCCAATAGAATCCTGCCGCAAAATAGCCGAAACCAAACCAATAACCGATAGCGGCTAAATGTTTTGCACTTTGCGTCTGAGCACAAAGCCATAATGCTGATGAAAATGCAAGCAATACGGCCCAAAATTGATAAAAAGGTGGAAGTGCCGCCGCCAACATCAATCCGGCAATAAAGCCCAAAGTTTTGTGTCTGTTTTGCCAATAACTATTTATTTTTTGTAGATTCATCTTCGGCACCGACATCACTGCGCTTTACAATCATTACTTTTTTTACACACCGAGAATCAACATCCAAAATGCGAAAACTGATGTTGTCTTTTGCTTCAATAACTTCTCCGCGTTGAGGCAAGCGCTCGACCATTGTACAAATGAGTCCGCCCAAAGTATCAACTTCATCTACGTCATCTTCCAGATTTTTCCCCAATTCCAATCCGGTTTTTTCCCTTATAACTTCTAATTCGGCACTGCCATCTGCCACAATTGCATTTTGCCCTTGCCTCTTAATTTCCGGCTCAATTTCAATATCATATTCGTCTTCAATATCACCTACAATTTCCTCTAACAAATCTTCAATCGTAACCAAACCGTCTATTCCACCGTATTCATCAACAACCAAAGCAATATGCACTTTATTTTTCTGCATATAATTGAGTAAATCCAAAACGTGCATCGCCGGCGAAACAAATTTCAATTTATTACTGGCGAGTGTTTCTGCTTTTGCCTGCGGATGACCTTTCATAAGAGCCTTAGCAACATCGATAATATGTACCATACCGATAATATCATCAAGCGATTTATCATAAATAGGTACGCGAGAATGACCTTTTTCCGTCATCATCAAACCTAATTCCAAAACCGTTCCGTCCTTTTGAAATGCCACAATTTCCGCCCGCGGAACCATTACTTGATTACAACGTTTATCCTTTAAATAAAGCACATTATTGAGCAATTGTTGCTCCCGAGTGCTTAAATTATCTTCTCCGGAATTACTGCTGTCTGCAGCTTCCTCTATCAAATCCTCCAATGTTTCACGCACATTTTCTTTGTGACTGAATTTGCGGCAAATACATTGCCATATACCTTCATTTTCTGCGTTATTATCGCTCATTTATCCTCCTCATACGGATTACTTATATTTAATTTTTGTAGTATTGCTACTTCCAAAGCCTCCATTTGCTCAGCTTCATCTTCTTTGATATGGTCATAGCCTAAAATATGCAAAAAGCCGTGTGTCAACAAATGGCAAAAATGCTCTTCCAAACTTATCATTTCACTTTCGGCCTCACGTTTCATCGTTTCATAGGCTAAAATAATATTACCTAACTCAATTTCCGCAAAATTTACATTCTCATTATTAAAATCCGCAAAATCAATGTTGGCAAAAGATAATACGTTTGTTGGTTTATCCATTCCGCGATAGTCACGGTTGAGAGCCCGCACCTGTTCATCATTACTTAAACATAAACCGATGCATAGCGGCTTATCAGCTCGCAATATTTTGAGATTTTCATGCTCACTCACATAATTGAAAGTAGCTGTTTTTATCT
>CADBMG010000145.1 GCA_902795745.1 uncultured Pseudomonadota bacterium | reverse complement strand
TTAAAATAAAAAAAAGCTGGACTTTTACGAAAAGTTGTCTATACTGAAAATTAGACAAATATATTATTAATTTAAAACTTCAAACAATGAAAAAATTATTATTTTTAATCTTAGCCGTGGCGATGGTGTCGTTTACGGCTTGCAGTAAGGATGATGACGAGGCTGAAAGGGAAAAGCAGGAACAGGGTTACTGGCTTGACAGCGATGCTGATGCCTATATCGGCGTCGGTACTCATGAGGCGACGATCACAAAATTGTATGAAATTGTGATCCGTCAGAACTTAATAGTTCCGGCTAAGGCCTACTTCATGGAACTGAACGGAAAGAAGTATTTTTATATGTTCCGTTCAAAGATTCAAATGGATTTGCGGGTGGGTGACCGCATCTATTTTACGGTAGATGAAAAGTCTCCGAACCAAATTGCTTCTATTAACGGTTACGATGTTGCCGAAGATGGGGGCGAAGCTGCCGAAGGCAATGCCAGTCCTGGAATCGGTTCTTATCTGGTTGCCTCTAATCCGATAGAGGCTCAGATAAAAGGCATCATCTCTATGAAGGTGAAATATCTTCTACCCACTCCGGTGGATATGTGGTTCTTTGTGACCACCGGAGGACGTGTCATCTATATGAAAAAGAAGGATTTAAATATTAATCTCCATGTTGGCGATTACATTGTGTATAATGTATACACATTATTCCCCAACAGTATAGTCGGAATTAAAAAATTAAATCGCTGATAAAAAATACGGACGGTGCACCCACACCGCCCGTGTTTTTTCTTGCTTTTTCTGAAAACTCTTCCTAAATATATGTAAAGAGGAACAGATGAAAAGATTTTTTTGTTTTTATTGTCAGCAAGATGTTATGCCGCGGCGGTTATTGAGGTGGCGATTTTGTCCGCGATGTAAACGTTTGATTACCGATAGTGGTGATGGGTTCTATCGCGTTTGTGATAATTGCGGAGCTAATATGCCGGTAGATGCAGCACATTGTCCGAAATGCGGGCGTTCTACCGGAATGCCGGAAACAGTGCCCACAACATTATTTAAACAACCAAATGTGTGGTTCGGCTGGTTCATACGTATTGCTTTGATTATATTGAGCCTTGTTTTATCGGTAGGAATTTTGTATGTGTCTTTTTATTTGATTTTTGCCTTTTTTGTTATCGGTTTGGCGTTTTGGCTGTTTAATTTGTTTTTGCCGCGGCGTTGATTTTTTTAGCTGGACAATATGCATAATATTGTATATGCTGTTTTCGAAACGTAACAAGGAGTACTTATAATGAAAACAGCATTTTTACCTCGACCTTATACAATTGCCGAAGAGGTTTATCATTGCGTTATTCATGGTTTAGGAATCATATTGAGTATTGCCGGATTGGTTGTTTTAGCAGCATTTGCCGCACGGTACGGTAATGCGTGGACTGTAGTTTCAACAGCTCTTTTCGGAGCTTCTATGATTATACTATACACTGCTTCAACGTTGTATCATGCCGTACCTAATCAGCAAGCCAAAAAAATCCTTAAAAAATTTGACCATATAGCAATTTATTATCTGATTGCCGGTACATATACGCCTTTTTTACTGGTAAATTTGCGCGGGGCAATCGGGTGGACGATTTTCGGCATAATTTGGGGTTTGGCTCTTATCGGAACAGTGTTGAAGCTTGTTACTTCCGGCAGTGGCACTAAAATTTGGTCGGTCGGGCTCTATTTGTTGATGGGCTGGATGATTGTCTTTGCTTCAAAAGCTTTGTATCATCAAATTTCTACTACCGGTTTGGTGTTTTTGGTGCTGGGCGGTTTGTTTTATACCTTCGGCATAATATTTTATGTATGGAAAAGTAAAAAATATACTCATGCTATATGGCACTTTATGGTTTTGACCGGTACGATAATGCACTTTTTTGCCGTTTTATATGGCTGTGTACTGATTTAGGCATTGTTCTGCAAATGTTAACATTTTTTTATTTTTCCCGCGCTATATTCGGTTATAGTTAACGGGAGATAAAAAATGGTTGCGGCAATATGTATTCATAATGCGACGGTTTTTAACGGATATACCATGATGCGCAATTGTGCAGTGCTTATTCGGCAGAATAAGATTGTTGACGTATTTAATGAAGAGCGTTTGGAGCACAAAAATTTCAAAGCTGATACGTATTTTATTGATGCCAAGGGTGCATATTTGGCACCGGGATTTATTGATACGCATATTCATGGTTTTGGTGGCTATGGAGTAGAAGACTGCAATCCGAAATCAATCTTAAAAATGTCTGATGATTTGTTAAAGTACGGTGTTACCTCTTTTATTCCGACACTTTATGCCGGTACAAAGGAACAAATGATTGCCGCAATTAAGGCAATTGTTGCGGCTATGGGTAAGGAAAAAGGGGCACGTATTTTGGGTATGCATTTGGAAGGACCTTTTATTTCGCCACAACGCTTAGGGGTACAAACCCAAGATGCTGTCAGTCCGGTTGACTTGGATTTGATGGAGGATTTTTGGCAGGCATCGGAAGGTCATATTGTCAACATGACGGTTGCGCCGGAATTGAAACATATGCGCGAGTTGGCTCTTTATTGCTTATCAAAGGGTATTGTTTTGCAAGCAGGGCATACCAATGCCACCTATGAGCAAATGGTGGAAGGTATGCAGGCGCGTATTATGCATGTTACGCATTTGTTTAATGCCATGAGCCGAATGCATCATCGCGATCCGGGGGCTGTGGGTGCAGTGTTTATTCATCCGGAGCTTTCGTGCGAAATTATTGCTGACGGCATTCATATTAACCCGAATATCATTAAATTTTTACTGACCTGTAAATCGCTTGATAAGGTAGTTTTGGTTACTGACGCTTTGAAACCAACAAAGCAAAAGAAAAAACCGTTGATTGCTAACGGAGAAGAAGTTTACTTAGACCAATGTTTTTATCGCAAATCAGATGATGCTATTGCCGGTTCGGCTTTA
>CADBMG010000144.1 GCA_902795745.1 uncultured Pseudomonadota bacterium | reverse complement strand
TGTAAACAAACAATTATTTTTGCAAATATCGGATATGGAAAAATTTAATGAAAAATATGCCTTAACCGGCAAACTATTGGTAGCAATGCCGAAAATCAATGACGGAGATTATTTCGACCATTCGCTTGTGTATATATGTTCACACGGACGTAATGGTGCAATGGGCTTAATCGTCAATAAAAAATTGGATGCATGGCGTTTTTCCGATTTAACTTTTCAATTGCCGATTCGCAACTATGAAAAACTTAATGCCGTCAACCTCTATGCCGGAGGTCCGTTGGAAAAAGTACGCGGCATGGTAATCCATTCAAATGACTATTACAAAGAAGGAACAATAGAAATAGGACAAGGCATTTCTGTTTCCGCTACTTCGGAAATAATTACCGATATAGCCTTAGACAGGGGACCGGAAAAAAAGCTCGTTATGCTCGGATATTCATATTGGGAACCACAGCAACTTGAACAAGAAATATACAACAACGACTGGATGGTCATCGAGGCGCATCAAAAATTACTTTTCAACACACCTGATGACGAAAAATGGCAAAATGCCATGGATTTAGCCGGTATTAACTTAGATCGATTCGTCGGCATTACCGGTCACAGCTGATTTTTTGCAATAATCAAGCTCTTCCATATTTATCTTCATAACGCACAATATCGTTTTCATCTAAATTTTCACCGACTTGCACTTCAATGAATGTCAACATTTTGTCACTGTCATTCCGAATACGATGTTTTGTTTCAGATGGAATAAAAACGTTCTCTCCTGCATTTTTGATTAATTCCAGATTTCCCAATGTAATTGTTGCCGTACCTGCGACAATAATCCAATGCTCCGAACGATAATGATGTAACTGCAACGATAAAATACCTTGCGGTTTGACATTAATCTGTTTTACGCAAAATCCTTGACCGCAATCCACTACTTCCCATGTTCCCCACGGACGAGTATCCTTTTGTCCGCGCGCATAATTGTTAGCCATTATAAATCTCCTTTTTCTATTTACTTAACGTAAAAAATAGTATAAATCATAAACAGAAGAATGTTGCAACTATATTTTTAAACATAAGGTGTATATCAAAATGCAAACATCAACCGTTGTCAGCGAAGCATTGGCTATTCAGCGTATTATCAGTGAAGAACTGGCTAAACAAAGTTCCATGTCAGATAAATTAGAGCATATATTGAAGGCTTTTACTGAGGCGACAGGTTCCAAACAGGCTCTGCTCTACGCAACGATTAATGACAATTATTTGGAATTTATGGGTGGCTATCATGCAACAGACTACAAAACAAATATCCGCTACAACGAAGATTACATTGGTAAAAGTGCTGAAAATAAGCGCTCCATAAATGCCGTATTTTCAGAACAAAACTGTTCTTGTTTAAGTGTACCGATTCTTCGACTTAATAACACAGCAGGCGTAATCGTTTTAATAAAGGGAGGTATACAAGGATTTGACGAAACAGTAACCGAATTAGTGGAAACATTGGCTTTGGTTTTACCTGACTTGCTGGTATCAAAAGAGTTTATGGAACATCGCAATCAAATTATTCGTGAAAAAGGTATTGTTGTACGTGATGTTTTACGCGGTACGTGCATTAACAAAGGTTTTGGTGTCGGCAGAGCCGTATTGCATCACAGACATCGCGAATTAACCAATATTTTTGCCGAGAATATTGAATTAGAAAAATCAAAGCTTAATGAAGGTCGCCGTCGCATGGTGGAATATATTGACAACAAATTGCAACAATCCGGTAATTATATAGGCAATACCGCTGAAATTATGGAAGCATATAAACTCTTTGCCCTTGATAAAGGATGGTATAGAAAAATTAATGCCGACATTGAAAAAGGTTACACTGCAGAGGCGGCAGTTGAACACGTTTATGAAGATATGTGGAACAAGCTGTCTGCTACAAGTGACAATTATTTAAAAGAACGTCTGTATGATTTGCGTGATGTTTCCGATCGTCTTCGTACCTTTATTGCTGGCGGAGAAGAAATGTCAACCATCACACATGAAGAGGATATAATCATTATAGCCCAGATGATGGGTCCCTCAGATTTGATGGATTATAATTACGAACATATCCGCGGTTTGATTATTGAAGACTGTACACCGACAATGCATGTCGTTATCGTAGCCAAAGCTCTCAATATTCCGGTGGTAGCAAAAATTCACGGCATCGTAAAAGAAGTTAAAGCCGGGGAATTAATTGCCGTAAATGGTCAAGAAGCGTCTGTCTACACTCATCCGACCGATTATATTATTAACGAATATCAGAAAAAATCCGTAAACTTAAAAAAAGTTTTCGCTGATTTGGAAAATTTAAGTAAAAAGCCGACTAAAACTCTTGATGATATTAAAATAAACTTGGCGCTTAACTATGGTCTAGACTTAGATTATGATTACATTAAACCAACCGGATGCGACGGTATCGGTTTATATCGCACAGAAATTACTTTTATGGCAACTGACACTATGCCTAACGTTGAAAGTCAAGAACGGCAATATAAAAAATTGTTTGATACTCTCGGTAATAAACGTATAATTTTTCGCAGTTTGGATGTCGGATCCGATAAATTTTTACCTTATTGGGGAGAAATAAAAGAAGATAATCCGGCCATAGGATGGCGTTCTATCCGCATTACATTGGACCGACGAGCCATTCTTCGCCGGCAAATTCGTGCCATGCTGAGAGCTGCCGCCGGAAAAGAACTTAACGTTATGTTTCCGATGATTTCCACTGTACAAGAATTTTTAGATGCAAAGGAAACTTTGCTTTTAGAATATGAGCGAGAAAAACAGCGCGGTAATCCCACGGCTAAAAGTGTTAAAACAGGCATAATGATTGAAGTTCCATCAATTCTCTTTCAATTGGATGAAATAATGCAGGAAGTAGATTTTGTTTCCGTCGGGACCAACGATTTATACCAATTTGTTTATGCTTGTGATCGAGGTAATCCGCGTTTGAGCGGACGATATGATGTACTTTCTGCTCCATTCTTAAAACTTTTGAAAAAAATTATTGATAAGGCCAATCAATATAAAGTCTATTGTTCTGTTTGCGGAGAAAT
>CADBMG010000143.1 GCA_902795745.1 uncultured Pseudomonadota bacterium | reverse complement strand
ATTACGCCAAAAAGGTACTTTCTGTTGCTGTATATAACCATTATAAGCGGCTTAATAATCCGAAAAAAGGTGAGGTGGATATTACCAAGTCTAATGTTATTTTGATTGGCTCTACCGGTTGTGGTAAAACATTGTTGGCGCAGACTTTGGCTCGTATTTTGAATGTGCCGTTCGCCATTGCCGATGCCACGACCTTAACCGAAGCAGGTTATGTTGGCGAAGATGTCGAAAATATTATCTTGAAGCTAGTGCAAAATGCCAATTATGATATAGAAAAAGCGCAGCGTGGAATTATCTATATTGATGAAATTGATAAGATTTCACGCAAAACCGATGGCCCATCTATTACCCGAGATGTTTCGGGAGAGGGAGTTCAACAAGCTTTGTTGAAAATAGTCGAAGGGACAGTCGCCAATGTACCGCCTCAAGGTGGGCGTAAGCATCCGCAACAGGAGTTTTTACACGTTGATACGACCAATATTTTATTTATATGCGGTGGTGCATTTTCCGGCTTGGAAAAAATTATTGAAAAGCATGGAACGGAAAATAATAATTCTATCGGTTTCGGAGCCAAGGTTGAAAAAGATGAAAAAAATATCGGGCAAATTCTTAAAGATGTACGTCCGGAAGATTTGGTTAAATACGGTCTTATTCCGGAATTTACCGGTCGTGTTCCGGTAATTGCTACGCTTGATGAGCTTGATGAAAAGGCATTGATTAAGGTTTTGACGGAACCGAAAAATGCTCTGGTCAGTCAATATGTGTCGTTGTTTGATATGGATGACGTAAAGTTGACTATTTTGCCGGATGCTATGCAAGCCATCGCTAAACTGGCAATTGAGCGTAAAACCGGTGCACGCGGTTTGCGGGCGATTATGGAAGAAATTTTGATGGAATGGATGTACGAATTGCCGGATAAAAAAGATGTGGCCGAGATTATTATTGATGAAAAGGTAGTCACTGAAGGGGCAAAACCGAAATTGGTGAAAACCAGATTAAAGAAAACGGCATAAAAACAAAAAAAGAGGTTCTTTAGAACCTCTTTTTTTGTTAATGAGCGTCGGTGGTGCGCATCATGCAAATGTCTTCCAAGCGACGCGTAATCATATTTGCAAATTGCTGACGCAATTCCGGAGATCTCAAACGCTTACCGCGTTGTTCGGCACGTAGTACTTCATATAAATCCATTTTTGTAAGAAGCAACTCTACTTCGGCAGGATCATTAATCATCCTTTTACGCAATTGAGGTAAGTTTTTCATTTTACACATCAACTTTGCTTCCAAAAAATCGAGAACCTCGGTCAAAAGTTCATTAAAATCATCAGAAAAATCATCTTCATTTTCCAATTGAAAAGAGAGTAGAATATAATACAAATGCTCCATTTTCTTGTGACTCAGAGATTTAACCGGTTTTTTTAAGAACTTTTCAAACAGTTTTTGTAAAACACAGGTATCCATAAACTATTCTCCATCATAAATATCTGTCTTCATACGATAGCATATCCGCGGAGACATTTCGCTCCGGATGAGAGAGGTTTTTCACACCAATAACACATGAACCGAGATTACAAGCATTACCATCAGAACCAGGATAACGCCATGGTAAAATATCAAGCTCATCACCGATGTCTGCAAACATCAAAGTACTGAAATAAGAAGGAACTTTTTGTTCTTCTGCATTTACTCTACAATAGAATTGCTTTATTTCAGATGTTTCATCAACAACACCCCAAAAAGTGATGAATAATCCTTCTCCGTACGTATCAGAATTCCGATTACCCACAAAATATCCATGCCTCATATTGAAAGGTGGACTAATTTTTAATAATTTAATCTTCATAATAATCAATTTTTAGTTATACATAATTATAATTTTATTGAGCTCAATTTTAAGTATTTTTTAGCTAAAAAGCAAGTAATTTTTCGATGAGGCAAAAAATTGGTGCTTGACAACTTTTGCTGACTATCGTTAGAATAAAGTCAACAATGGATATCGGAGATTGCAATGGATGAAGAGTATATTCAAACACTGAGTGGAGCGGAAAAAATATCTTTTTTGCGCATCTTTTGTAGATTAATAAAAGCAGATGGCAGTATTGACGGTGAAGAGGTCAATTTCTTGAAAAAGATAGCTTCTCGCTACGGAATTGACAGTGCAACCATGGTTAATATCATTAAATCTGCCGATAAAATTGATTGTATGACCGAGGCACGACAAATACGCAATCGACAGCATGCTCTGGAGTTGGTAAAAGAAATGTGCGTATTAGCCAATATTGATGACGACTTACATGATAACGAGCTTGATATAATCATTGATGTGGCTCGCGTTATGGGAGTTGAAGATGAAAAGGTTATTTTGATAAATCGCTGGGTATTAGATAGTTTGATTTTGAATAAAACCGGTCGCGTGATTATGGAAAAAGACAATGGATAGAAATGTGTTAAAAAGAATATTGCGTGAGCAATTTACCCCGTTTGAACAAGCGGTATCCCAAAAGCTGGAATATTTAAGCAGTGATAAATATTCGCAGGGCAGTGAAAGTTTGTTATCGGAAGACTGTATAGATTGCTGGCAAAATGACAATAATAAATCGACTATTATTGAACCGGATAATACGGAAGATAAAATCATTTTGCATAAAAAGTCTTTAACGGAAAAAATTAATGCTTTGCGCGGAATATCAACTCCTCCCGGCAGTTATATTCATAATTTTAGATAAACAAAAAACGCCGCTGGATATTTGCGGCGCTTTTGTTTTTTAAGGTAAAGATTATTTACCGAGTATTTCTAATGCTTGCGTTGAAAAATCTTTCATTTTTTCGGCACTTGCTTTGAGCTTTTGATGTTCCTCATCAGAAAGTTTCGGCGTAATTACATGAAAAATGCCGCGGCGATTAATAACTGTCGGTAATGACAAGCAAACATCTTTTACTCCTTCTACTTCATCATGGTGCGATGAAACAGTTAAAATAGAATAGTCATTATTATTGATAGCACGGCAAATCTGCGTTAAAGCACCGGCAATGCCGTAGCAAGTTGCACCTTTGCCCTCAATAATTTTATAAGCGGCATTGACTACACCATCATTAATTTCAGCTTTTTTAGCATCATCAAGTGTTTTTCCGACGCTGTCAGCATATTCTTCCAAAGATAACGTACCGGCTTCGGCACTTGACCATACTAAAACTTCGCTATCGCCATGTTCACCTAAAACATCGGCATGTACTGATTTAGTCGAAACACCCAAGTAAAATGCCAATAAAGTACGGAAACGCGAAGTATCAAGCACTGTACCGCTACCGATAACCCGTTCTTTAGGAAAACCAGATAATTTAAGTGCTACTTCCGCCATAATATCAGCAGGATTTGCGGTAATTAATAAGATAGAATTCGGGGCATATTTAGCCACTTGCGGAATAATATTTTCAAAAATCTTAACATTGCGGCCTAATAAATCAATGCGCGTTTCTCCCGGTTTTTGGTTAGCACCGGCAGTAATAATAACCACTTCACTGCCATCTAAATCTTCATAAGTTCCGGCTTTAATTTTACCGGCACTGGTGAAAGGTGCAGCATGGGCAATATCCATAGCTTCGGCTAAAGCTTTTTTCTCATTCATATCAATTAAAACAACCTTGTGCGCAACACCTGTCATAATCAACGAAAAAGCTGCCGCACTGCCGACAGAACCTGCTCCGACAATTCCTACCTTCATCTTTATCTCCTACATAAATCAAATAAACATAATCAAAAATCAACATTCTATATAAATAATTTGTATAAAAAAGCAATAGTTTTTTCAAAAAAAAATAATTTTTTATTTAGCGATACAATTGACAATAATATTTTCGGCTATTATAAGTGGCAAAGGGAGATAAGAATGATAAAAACAAATGCGATGCGTATTGTGGAAAATGCCAAAGTGGAATATAAAGTTTATGAGTATGAGCCACCGCTTCAGCTTGATGCTGTTTCTATAGCTAAAACGCTTAATAAACCGGAGGAACAAATGTTTAAAACTTTGGTAACGCAAGCACCAACCGGAGAGCATGGTTTTACGCATTTTGTTTTTGTAATTCCTTCCAATTGCGAACTTAACGTAAAGAAAGCGGCAGTGGTTGCCGGCGTTAAGAGTTTGGAGATGTTACCGCTCAAAAAATTGTTGCCGTTGACCGGATATGTTCACGGAGGGTGTTCCCCTCTTGGTATGAAGAAAAATTTTCCTACTTTTATTGATGAAACGGCAATTTTGTTTGATACGTTTTGTATCAGTGGTGGCAAAATAGGCATTACATTGGAATTAAATGCCGAGAAATTAGCAAAAGTAATCGGGGCAACATTTGCCGATTTAACACTGTGATTTAGAACAATAGTTTGAGGCTTGACTGGTGGTATTTGAGGCAATAAACAAATATAATTATGCCGTTGTAAAATATTACAACGGCAAATATTCAGTTATTGAAATGTAATTCTATCTCTTCAACCCAGCAGTTTTAAGATATTCTGATTGTACTATTCTAGCTTCAGCAATAGTTGAAATTTTCCCTCCTTTAACAGAGCTGTAATCTTTTGGTTCATTTGTAATTCTTACATTATTCGGGTCTCCATTTGCTGGCACAATCAATAAAGCTCCGTCAATAGTTGCTATCTGGTCGCCTCTTTCTGAAAGTTTATAAACAGTTCCCTTGGGTATAACAACTCCATAGCAAACTTCATCTTTATTTCTGGTATAAAGTCCTATTTTCTTCTTTGGATTTTCAGCAGTTAAAGAGCTTTCCATATATGCTTTATCAGAACAATACATATCGTTAAACTCTTTTTCCTTTAATGAAGATAAAAATGATTCAACTTCTTTTTTATTCATATCTGTTATAGGTTTGCCTGTTTTAGCTTCAAAGTCTTTAATTTCTTTATCCATTGTCTTTATTTGTTCGGAAGATAATCCATTAAACAATAAAATATCATTTCCATCACCTTTTAATCTTTGGGCTCCCCATTCCGTACCAGCATCTTTGGGGTTAATAAAATCAACAGGTTCATTTAATTTATCTAGTGGTATTACAAAACGAGAGGTGCCAGATACAACTTGAGTACCAAAATTTTTTACGGTGTTAATATCTGCCATGTTAATTTCAGTCATTATCATTCTCCTTAAAATATTGCGTTAAACCGAACAGTTTTTCACAATATATTTTGGGGATAACTGAAACAGCAGTTCAAACCTGTAAAATATCTGATGTTAAAATAATAGTTGACAAAGATTATTTGATGTGATATAGATTAAATCGACATTGATTTTTAATGTTCCTTATTTTTCAATGTGTTAATCAGTCATAAAATCAAAATCCTATGATAAATATTTGAAAAGGATTTGATATGATATATGGCTACATTAGAACTTCAACAGATAAGCAAAACACTGAAAATCAACATTTTGAAATAGAACAGTTTGCTAAAAATAATAACATCACCATTGATAAATGGGTGCAAGAAACAATTTCATCTCGTAAAAGTTTAGATGAACGCAAACTCGGGCATTTATTAAAGAAAATAAAACAAGATGATATTATAATCGCCAGTGAATTATCAAGATTAGGTCGTAATTTATTACAGGTAATGTCCATACTCCATCATTGTATGAATATCGGTTGTCAAGTATGGACTATTAAAGACAATTATAAATTAGGAAGTGATATACAGTCAAAAGTGTTAGCGTTTGCATTCGGATTATCTGCAGAGATTGAACGAAATTTAATTTCTCAACGGACAAAACGATGCTTGGAAAGACTCAAAGCAGAAGGAAAGCATATCGGCAGAGTTAAAGGAAGTAAAAACAAATTAACAAAATTATCTGGTAAAGATGATTTAATCAAAACATTGCTATCACAAAACATTCAAAAGAAACAAATTGCTAAAATGT
>CADBMG010000142.1 GCA_902795745.1 uncultured Pseudomonadota bacterium | reverse complement strand
GCAGTTTTTTAATACTTTGGAGTAGAAAAAATGAGCTTAAACAAAAAAATATTTATGGCCGGTTTGATTTTCGGCAGTTTGTTTGTAACTTGCGCTAATGCCCAAGAAACAACCAAAGATGAGGCTACGTCAGATAATGAGGCAGTGCTGTTTCGTATTGAAAATATTGCCCCTATTGCCAATAAGGACGGTTTGACTGACAAATGTTCTTACATTATGACAGTGTTTAACCGTACCGATAAGGCATTACGTGCAGCCGATTTGAAATTGGAATGGGTTGATAGTATTTCACGCAAATACCAGATTGAAAACGGCCAAATCAGTGTTGCAGAGGGCGGACGTGCCGAAACTCGTGTAATAAAAGATGTCAGTATTGATAACGTTGCTCCGCATACGCAGAAAAGTTTTGAACAAACCGTAGATACCGATAAGTGCTTTTTACTGTTAGATAACCTTTCATTTAATGTGGTTTCATGCCAAATGGAAGGTGATACTGTTCAGTATAAAGACGGTCAGGCAGCTAAGGGACTGTCTTGCGGTGTAAGCTTTAATTACATAGATTCGAAAAATCCTGAATATTATTCAGAGTTCAAAGATGTTCCTGAGAGCGTGTTGGCTAAGCAGGTTCAGGAAGAAAAGGAACGAGAACTTTCAAAAGTTAACGATACAGTTTCTTCAATTATGACAACTCTTGATAAAACTGATCAAGAATTAGAAAAAATTAAATAAGGTCATAAAATGCCGATTCGGATGATGAATATTTTACTTGCGCTTGCGTGCGGATTGTTTATCTTTTCGGCACAAGCGCAGGTTTTGTCTCCGACGTCACAATCTGCCAAATCGTTTACGGTAAATAAGTCAAAAGCCGATGCTCCGCAGGAATCACTATTTCAGCCGGCACAAAAGAACTTTGGCAACAAAAAGTTGGAAATGGTTGAACCTAAAGATGATCCACAAGTCTTTCATTTTAAAATTGTTAACGGGAAGGTAACTGTGGAAGATCCCGACAAACGCAATATTCTTATTTATTATGACAATTATAAATTGCATCGTAGTTTTGATAACTTGATAAAATGCAGTATGCGCGTTTATGTGATTAATGATTTGAAGGAGAATATTACATCTCTCGGGGTTAAATTGAAATGGCCGGATATATCTACTTCGGTTGAGATGCGGCAGGTTAAAAAAGGCGTAAAGACCTATACCGACATAATGCTTTTAGGCGAAGGATGTTTAAGACTTGATAGAACACCTACCATTGAAGTTAACCGCTGCCGTGTTAAAGGAATGTCGCAAGATGCATGCGCCGACGCCATTAAATGGTTGCCTCGCCGATAGGTTTTATCAATTTTTAGTTTGACAAAATATCAAAATTGTGCTACAAAGAAGCAGTTTTTGATAATTGTGTTACATATTATTAACTAAAAAATGAAATTATGAGAAAATTATTATTGGTTGCTCTGGTGGCCATGTGCTGTCTCGCAACAGTGGGATGCTCTGAAAAGAGTAAAAAAGTGGTTACTCCGTTACATGGAAATATCATGTTAATAGACTACGATGACGGATTTTTCGGTCTGTCCATTGCAGATGGCACTCCTCTGGTTAATTCTGAGGTGTTTGATTCTGTCAGTTGGAACGAAGACTTGGGATTGATAGTTACGTGGAAAAGTGAAAATGATGAGACTTCGCTTATTACCGCAGAAGGAGCGAAGGTTTTGACCGATAAGGTGACTGGTATTACCCCGATTGACGGAGGGTTTTGCAAGGTAACAACAGCTGATAAGCAGGTTTATATGGTTGCCGGTAAAAAATCCGACATTTCCGGTGATTGGGGAAAATTTTCAGACATTGAAGTGGAAGAAAATTATATGTTTTTCCGGAATCCCGAGGGTCTTTGGGGGGCAACGAGGATATCTCCTAATCAGGGGCTTGCACCGAGAAACTACACCAATATCTACATTGTCAGGAATGAAAAAAAGACGGCTCTGCTTGTCAAAAGTGCTGTGAAAGGTTGGCAACTGTTTGATGACAAAGGTGTAGGTGAGGGGGTTCCTTATCCACTGAATTCCACTCAGCTTGAGCGAAAGCTGGAAAAGGTAAAACTTCCCAATGCACCATACGGCATCGTTGAAGTAAAATGGAATTTGTAATCTCAGCTAAAAGGTGCTTCTTCGGAAGCACTTTTTTGTTTATGTAATAATTTTTTGTTTGACTTTTGGCTATTTTTTTGTTAACCACAGAACTGAGAACAAATTTTTATTATATAATTATGACAGATAAAAGTGCCTATGAGCACGATTCAGACCTCTTGGGGAACAATGGTTCTAATCAGGAGAGCAGACGGTCCGTAAAATCATTCTACTCTAACCGTCCTAAAAGGCGAGATGAGTTCCATGAAGGATTTATTCTTCGCGGAGAAAGTCTGTAATTTGTAAAACAATCATTCATTCTGAAATCTCAATTTTGTCTAGCGCAAAGTTGGGATTTTTTGTTTTTTATGAACTTTTTTTTAACTTAAATGTACTTAAAATACTTTCGCAAATCGGAGGCATTGATGTTTGATTTTAAGCAATATAATTTGGGCGAAAATCCACAAAGTCTGGTCATATTTCTACACGGTTATAATGGCAATTTGGAAGATCATCAATATGCGGTAGATTGGCTAAATGAATATTTGCAATCAGCGATTTTACTAACCCCGCAGGCACCGGAGGTTTGTGATAAAAATCCAAGTAAACGCCAGTGGTTCGGAATGCTTAAACATGATCCGGAATATCGACGCAGTAATCCAGCTGTCAGCAACGAAGATATATTTGCCATATATAATTTTGCGGGTGAGCAAATTGATGCTTGTGCGGCGCAAATTAATGATTTCATAACTTCACAACAACAG
>CADBMG010000141.1 GCA_902795745.1 uncultured Pseudomonadota bacterium | reverse complement strand
TTTATTTAAGAGGGAGGATAAGATATGTCTCGTGTTAAAAGAGGTTTAATGGCACACGCTCGTCATAAAAAAATCTTAAAAATGGCGAAAGGTTACAGAGGTCGTAATAATAATGTATTTAGAGTAGCTGTTGAAAAAGTTGAAAAAGGTTTGCAGTATGCATACCGTGACAGAAAGGCGAAAAAGAGAAGTTTTCGTTCTTTGTGGATTCAACGTATTAATGCAGCAACACGTATCCATGATATGACTTATTCTCGATTTATCAGCGGGCTCGGTAAAGCAGGTATTGAGCTTGACCGTAAAGTTCTTGCTGATATCGCTTTGAAAGAGCCCCAAGCATTTGCTAAGTTGGTAGAATCTGCCAAAGCGGCTCTTAACAAGTAATTATAGATACAAAAAACATAATATAAGAGTCAGCTTTTAAGGCAAGAACCGGAAGCTGACTCTTTTTATGTATTAAAACAAACAAAGGTTATGATATGGAAAATTTGGAACAGTTAAAAAATGAGATATTAGACCGAATAAACACAGCTGAGGATTTAAAACAATTAGATGAAATCCGTGTTTCAGTAATGGGGAAAAAAGGTTGTATTACTGAGATGATGAAAGGTTTAGGCGCATTGCCTTTGGAAGAAAAAATTGCTCTCGGTAAAGGTTTAAATATCTTAAAAACGGAAATTGAAAAGAAACTAGAAACGCAAAAAAACGTTTTGGAAGAAAAAGCTCTGAACGAAAAATTAGCCGGAGAAAAAGTTGATGTCACTCTACCGATTCGTCCGGAAGTGCAAGGTCGTATTCATCCGGTAAGTAAAATTTGCGAAGAAGTCGCTGCCATTTTTGGGCAAATGGGATTTGAAGTTGCTGACGGACCGGATATTGAAGATCAATTTCATAACTTTAATGCCTTAAATATGCCGGCAAATCACCCTGCCCGACAAATGCAGGATACTTTTTATATTAATAATAATCCGGCTCAACCGTTTGATATGGATCAAGCATACGTAGTACGTACTCAGACATCAGGTGTGCAAATTCGCACTATGGAAAAACAACAACCTCCTATACGTATTATTGCGATGGGACGCACTTATCGCTCAGACTATGATGCAACACATACACCTATGTTTCATCAGGTTGAAGGATTGGTTATTGATAAGAATATCACTATGGCGCACTTAAAAGGATGTTTACTCGATTTTATGAAAGCATTTTTTGAACTTGATGATTTACCGGTACGTTATCGTCCGTCATATTTTCCGTTCACGGAACCTTCGGCGGAAATGGATATAGGTTGTTTAAAAACCAAAACCGAACTTAAAATCGGTGCCGGAACGGATTGGCTCGAAGTTTTGGGTTGCGGTATGGTGCATCCTAATGTTTTAAGAGCCGGAGGCATTGATCCGAACGAATACCAAGGATTTGCTTTCGGTATCGGAATTGATCGTATTGCCATGCTCAAATACGGCATACCTGACTTGCGTACATTCTTTGAATCCGATATGCGTTGGTTGAAACACTATGGCTTCACTCCGCTAGATATTTCTTCTATGACCGGAGGTTTGAGCAATAACGGAGGACTTGCACGATGAAATTCACATTATCATGGCTGAAAGAACATATTGAAACAACGGCATCACTTGATGAAATATGCGAAACACTGACAAAAATCGGTTTGGAAGTTGAAGAAGTAAATAATCCGTCTGCCGGATTAAACGGTTTTATTACCGCTCGTATAGAGAGTGTGGAAAATCATCCCGATGCTGACCACTTGCATTTATTGAATGTTAATGACGGATCACATAACTATCAAGTTGTTTGCGGCGCACCAAATGTTCGAGTTGGACTTGTTGGTATATTTGCTCCGGAAGGAACACTAATTCCGCTTTATAACGAACGTTTGAAAAAAGCTACTATTCGCGGTGTGGAAAGCTGCGGTATGATGTGCGCCGAAGACGAAATCGGTATCGGACAGGATCATAACGGAATTATTGAATTATCTGAAAATACACCGATCGGAAAACCGGCGGCAGAAGTTTTATCGATTGATCCGGTTATTGAAGTTTCGATTACTCCTAACCGTGCCGAATGCTTAGGCGTTAGAGGAATTGCTCGTGATTTAGCTGCTGCAGGTTTAGGTACTCTAAAACCACTGAATATTCATAAAATTGAAGGAAAATTTGCTAATCCGATTAAAATATCGGTTACCTGCCCTCAGGAATGCCCGACATATACCGGACGTTATATCAAAGGCGTTAACAATCATGCCGAAACGCCGAAATGGATGAAAGATCGGCTATCGGCTATCGGTATTCATTCAATTTCTCCGCTTGTGGATATTACAAACTATATTAACTATGATTTGGCTCGTCCTTTGCACGTTTTTGATGCAGATAAATTAAGCGGAGATATTACGGTACGTATGGCAAAACAAGGTGAAAAGTTTATCGCTCTGAATGAAAAAGAATACGATTTGCCTGATTATGCATTGAGCATTTGCGACAATGATGGAGTACAATGCTTAGGCGGAATTATGGGGGGATTAGCCAAAGGTTGCTCACCAGATACCGTCAATGTTTTGCTGGAATGTGCATTGTTTAAGCCCGAATGCATTGCCAAAACCGGTAGACATTTGCAAATTGATTCAGATTCGCGATATCGCTATGAACGTTGGGTTGATCCAAAGTCTAACGTCAGCTGTTCCGAGTATGCTTCGCAAATGATTTTGGATATTTGCGGAGGAGAAGCATCTGATTTAACTATTGTGGGATCAGAAGACTATACGCCGCAAACAGCATATTTACGTCCGGAACGTTTGCAAAGTTTAATCGGTATGCCGGTAAGTGCTGAAAAATCAATGGAAATATTACAGAAATTGGGATTTACCGTTTCGTTGGAAAACGGTAAAATAAAGGCAACTTCTCCAAGTTGGCGCGGAGATATTGAAGGCGAACACGATTTGGTAGAAGAAGTTGTGCGCATGATAGGTTTGGATGAGATTCCGGCTGAATCTTTACCACACAATCAACTGCCAAAGCCTATTTTAAATCCTCTGCAACATAATGTTATGATTATCAAACATGAATTGGCTTCGCGCGGTATGTATGAAACTGTAACATGGAGCTTTACCGACAGTGATATTGCTGAGCATTTTCGCGGCGGTAAAGATGCAGTTTTGATTCATAATCCGATTGTTAAAGAACTGAATGAAATGCGTCCGTCAATTTTACCGAATTTGTTAATAGCTGTTAAAAATAATGTTTCCCGCGGCTATGCTAATTTATCTTTGTTTGAGGTAGGACCGGTTTTTGATGGGCGTAATCCGACAGAACAACATACCGAAGCAAGTGGTATACGCACCGGACAAACAGCAAAAAAAGATTGGAGTAATACTGCCAGATCTTATGATGTGTTTGATGCTAAGGCTGATGCCTTGGCTGTTATAGCAGCCGCTAACGGTCCGTACGAAAATCCGCAGATAACCACAGATGCGCCGAATTACTACCACCCTGGACGTTCGGGAACAATTCGTTTGGGTAAGAACGTATTGGCATATTTCGGAGAAATTCATCCGAGCATCTTAAAGAGCTTGGATATTAAAAATCGTGTAGTGGCATTC
>CADBMG010000140.1 GCA_902795745.1 uncultured Pseudomonadota bacterium | reverse complement strand
TTGCTTACTTGTCAACTTAGTCGGAATTACCACTTTAACACTGACATACAAATCTCCGCGCTTTTCCGAATCGTATTGATGCATACCCTGTCCTTTGACCTTTATAAGAGCATCATTTTGCGTACCGGCAGGAATATTCACTTCCACCTTTTCGCCGTCAATTCCAGGAATCTCAATTGTACCGCCCAAAACAGCGCAACTTACCGAAATCGGTACTGCTGTATACAAATCATCACCGTTACGCTCGTATAGCTTATGCGGTTCAACCACTATTCCGACGTATAAATCACCGTTTTCACCGCCGTGAATTCCGGCCATCCCTTCGCCGGCAACGCGAATACGCATATTGGTTTCGACACCGGCTTTAATTTTGATTTTGAGTTTTTTATTGATTTTCTTCTGGCCGGCACCTTTACATTCCGGACACGGATCGGTTACAGCATACCCGCTACCTCCGCAAGTCGGGCAAACAGTTTCAAATACAAAAAATCCGCCTTGCTGACGACGCACCTTACCGCTACCGTGACAAGTCGGACATTCGGCCGGTTTTTCACCGTTTTTGGTACCGTGACCGTGACACTTTTCACAAGTTTCGGTAGTAGGCACTACAATTTCTTCCTCACATCCGTTAAAAGCTTGTTCAAGAGAAATATTTAAGTTGTAGCGCAAGTCAGAACCGCGTTGCGAATAAGAGTTTCTACCGGCTTTTCCGCCCATAAATTCAGAGAAAATGTCATTAAACACATCGGCGAAACCGCCCGAAAAATCGAATCCGCCTCCAAACGGATTACCGCCCCCCATACCGTTTACGCCGGCTTTTCCATAATGGTCATAGGCCGCGCGCTTTTGCTCATCTTTCAAAACTTCATAAGCTTCATTTATTTGTTTGAATTTTTGTTCGGCTTCCTTATCTCCCGGATTGCGGTCAGGGTGATACTTCATAGCCTGTTTTCTAAAAGCGCGTTTTATTTCATCTTGAGAAGCAGATTTACTTACTTCCAACAAATCATAGTATTCGGTATCAGACATTTTTTCTCTCTTATATTTTATTTATGAGAGATATTTAGGTTTTTTATTTTGTAAATGCAAGCAAATTATGCAGATATTTGCAAAAACAACAAGAAATGTTCAAATATTTTTATTGACAAGAAAAAATGTCTAGTATATAAGGTTGAAAGTTGCCGCCAACATAGCTCAGTTGGTAGAGCTACTGATTTGTAATCAGTGGGTCGGGAGTTCGAGTCTCTCTGTTGGCACCAATAAAAAAGCCGTCCGCAAGGACGGCTTTTCTTGTGCCTACGAGAGGCTCGAACGACCGGAGGGCTGGAGGAAAACAAACAACCTCAAAATGTTGTTTATTGACGACAGGCAAAGGACAAAACGTTTGCAAGTGAAGCGATAGCAAACGTAGCAAGCGTTAATTGTCCGCGCAGGAAATTTTGTAACAAAATTTCAGTCTTTCTGTTGGCACCAATATAAGCCCTTGATTTATCAAGGGTTTTTTAATTTTAAAATATTCTTATCGCTATAAACAAAATCTGCGAGTTAGCACGGAGCAATGTATTAAACTGTGCCACCATGTTTACTCATATACCTTCCTCGCTCACTCTAATTTAATTATTTTGTAACTATTTTTTTTAGGATAATAATTATCTATATAGCCCACTGATGTAAAATCAGTGGCTCTATGCCTACCTAAAAAAAACTGTTTGCAGAATTTGGGAAATTGTTTTTGTTGTATTTATTGCAAATTCGTTTGATAAATGAAAATGCGGTAATTTTATATTGACTTCACCATTGTTGAAATTATTATATTGATAATAAAACATGAGGTTGAAATGAAAAAGATTGTTTTAATTCTGGGGCTGTTTTTGAGCTTATGTGCAAACGCATGGGCAGATATATGCTACGATGTAAATGATAAAGTAGCAAATAGTGCTGTAAATCTCATTAAAGCTCAGAAGGAAATATATGATTATTGTTCAATTTGTCCTGATGCTAATCCTCAAATTATTCCGGTAGATAATGTTCAAAACAGCAATCCGGTTTATGTTCATGGTATAGCTTTAGACCTCGCTCATACTTATTATAAGGATGGTAACAAATTTGTTAATCTCGGCGTTGCTTCGGAATGCATTAAAGCCGGAGAATATAATATCGCGGCAGAGTTGGATAGTTTACCAAGTATTAATCATACAAAAGAAGACAACAGAGAACAAGCCAAAATACAAGCTCAAGATATTTTTAAGAAATGCGTCGCAGAAGCAGAATTAAGAGATAACGCAACCACAGAAGATATGGTACAGCAAAATATAAAAATCAATGATTGTTTGGAATACGCCATAAAACAAGAAATAGAAAAAGGCTTTGTTTCTGATGAACAAACAAAAATGCTTGAAAACGTAAGACAAATTCGCAAATCTGCTTGGAAATTTTATTTTGGGGTTTATGCAGAAAACAAATATTGTCATGGCGGTTGTGGTTCAATGTCAAACATTTTACCATATACTGATGAATATACTATATTGATGAATATGCTGGAGAAATTAATTTATCTTAATATAGCAAAGAATGGGTATTAGTAACATTTTACTAACCCCATTCTTACTTTTGCTATTATCTTCTAAACCGATTTTTTAATACGGATATTTTCTCAACAATTCTAAGGCTTTCG
>CADBMG010000139.1 GCA_902795745.1 uncultured Pseudomonadota bacterium | reverse complement strand
AGAGAAGGTTTATTTTCCTGTTCAACGGCTTCTTGCTTACCGGCAGAAAGAGCTGCACTTAAATCCTCTTCCATCTCTGCCGACAACAATTCGTTGGCCTTTTCCCCTTCGTTACTCAATTCAATAAACGGAGAATCATCCTTATTTAATTTTTTATCACTTTCCGGAGAAATGTCTCCGACATCGGTTTTATTGTCGATAAAACTGTTCAGCAATTTTTCAAAATCATCTTCATCATCTAAAATATCTTTATTGGCCATTTTATATTTTTCCCATCTCGTGCTTGCAATTTTTTTCAACATTGTATATTATAATTGATAATATATATTTAATAAAGAAAAAAATGATCGATGAAGATACAATAATTTCATTACCGGAAGTTTTACCTACCGAAGAAAATCTGCGACTTGATAAATATTTGGCGCAGAAATTACCGGATTTATCACGTTCCAGAATACAAAGATTGATAGCAAACGGGTACGTAATGCTTGATGATACGGTGCTGACCGATAATTCCCGCAAAGTAAAAAAAAGCGATGCTTATGTAATAACCGTTCCGCCGGCAGAAGAGGCAGAGCCGGCAGCCGAAGCCATAGATTTGGATATAATATATGAAGATGAAGATTTGCTTGTGGTAAATAAACCGGCGGGGATGACCGTACATCCGGCAGCAGGAGCTTATCACGGCACTTTGGTCAATGCGCTGTTATATCACTGTGCTGATTGCTTGTCCGGAATCGGCGGAGTTAAAAGACCGGGGATTGTTCATCGCATTGATAAGGAAACCAGCGGTCTTTTGGTTGTGGCAAAAAATGATTTGGCTCACCAACGTTTGAGTGAGCAGTTTGCCGAACATTCCATAGAGAGGACGTATTTTGCCATTGTCTATGGTGTGCCCAATCCGCTTTGCGGTACGATAGAAGGTAACATCGGACGCAGTCCGTATGACAGGAAAAAAATGGCAATTGTGTCGTGCGGCGGCAAAACAGCGATAACGCATTATAAAACAATACAAATTTTCGGACGGAGTGCTGCATTGGTACAGTGTAATTTGGAAACAGGTCGAACCCACCAAATTCGCGTACATTTAAGCAGTATCGGCCATGCTTTAATCGGTGATAAAGTTTATGTAAAAAACAAAAAATCCGAACAAGCTGTTTTTGAAAAACTTAAATGCTGTATAAACAGCTTTCCGCGTCAGGCTTTACATGCTAAAAGTTTGGGTTTTATTCATCCCCGTACCGGAGAACAAATGAGCTTTAATTCCGAGTTACCGGAAGATATGCAAACTTTGCTTGAACAATTGCAAAAAATATAATTTTTTTCAATACACAAGTAAGCAAAGATTCCACCGTAAAAATATACTTTTTCATTAACTGTATTTTAACATAATTTGTTGTATCTTCAAACAAAAGACTAGGGTATTTGTGTCTTTTCGATGCGGATATTCTTGCAATTACAGGAATTTAACAGGATGCCGAAATTTGGTTTGAAATGTTTTTTGGGTAGCTTTATTCTATCGTTAGTCGCGGTTTTTGCGACGACGCGCGCATATAAAACGCTTTCTGATGCCGATGCTGAGAAAACGTATACGAGTGCGGATATTGAAGCTAAAAATATTGAACTTTTTGCAGCCAATGAGGAAAATGATCCTATTTTGGAAAAGTACAATAGTCTTAATCAGCAAAATGATTTTATGGAGAATATTTCTCCGGAAAAAGAGGCTGATTTAAGTGCGCCAAAAGCTCAGAAAATAGCATCTGTCGAAACATCGCGAGATGAAATATTGTTTGCGCCGGAAGAAGAGGATGCTGCGGAAGAACAACTATCTGAGCCGGTTTCCGATATTTCGGATAATCCGGTACAAGAGTTAATAATTGAAGAACCGCAGATGGCAGAGAATGCCCCTGTTGAAGAGCTGAAAATCGTTGATGCTGCCGAAGCTCCGGTATTCCAAATTCCGTTGGTTCATAACTTTGCGACAACAAAAGAAGATATTGAGATTTCACATCAGGCGGCAAAAAATCAGCTAGCTTTGGCAGATCAGAGTGTTCCTGTTGAAAATTTAGGAGCAGAAAATGCTTCGGCAGCGAATACTGCCGTTAAAAATTTAGCATTAGATTCTGTTGATGAAGAGGAAGATCCTTGGGAAGTTGCCGAAGTGGCAAATCCGAATATTACTCGTAACAAAAATGCCGTGATAGCACAAAATGAAACACCGGCAAACAGCAATAATGTGCCTTATAAAATGCAGAAAAATATTCTGATTCCGATACCGGAGGATATAGCAAATGAAAAGAATTTGACTCCGCAATTTTCATCTTCGGCAGAGAATATAAAGTTGGAAGAAGAGTTGCGCCGTAAGCACGGTCGTCCGTCGCTTGCCTCCGAAGGTATTCATGCAAAGAGCTCTTCCGATGCCTCAGCGCAGAGCGGTAATAACAAAGCTAACAGTGCTACGCAAAATGTCTCAGAGAAGAACAGCAGCAACAAATCCGGAGCTCTAAGTGACAGCGACAAAAACGGTGATGTTGATGATGCAAGTATAACAGACAGTATTGCCGCTTGGTTTTCAGGTAATCGTAAAGGGAATGACAAAAAATCAGGCAGTGTCGGCAATGGCGATGATACAAATGTTGGTGTAGACGGCAATAACCAAGGCGAAAGCTCGACTAAGCAACAAGAATCGTCATTATTCCGCAAATTATTGGGATTAGGTGCCGCCAGCAATGATAATGTAGCTCCAACGGAATTGAAATTGTCTTTTCAACCGGATAGAGCAGAAATTTCCGGTCAGACTCTTGAATGGATAAAAGCGTTTGCGGAAAATGTGGTAAGATATGATGATGTGGCGATTGAGATAAGACTTGATCGCACGGCATCGTACGAATTGCAGCAAAAAAGATTAAAATTGCTGTATAAGATTTTGGCTAATAACGGTGTGGAATATCGTAAAGTTAATATAATTTTTACCGATAGAGAGCCAAACTCATTTATTATTAGGAATGTACGTTATGTTACGAAAGAAGAAAAAGCGAAAGTTGCCGCAAGGGAGAAAAAACTATGGTTTTAGATTTTCGCTTGCAATATCAACAAGTATTATAGGAAAATACGATGAGATACATTAGTAAAATTAAAAATACAAATTTAATAGCCTCGGCAGTGCTGGGTTTGTTGGCATTGACCGGTTGCGTGTATAATAACGGCTATTCTCAGCCGCAACCGACAGGAATCGCCCCTGATGCACAGTGTGCTGACGGAATTTGTACCAGCAATCAGGAATACACGGCGGTATGTCAGGAAAATGCTGACGGATACAGTGAATGTCAAGATGCAACGCCGGTAAATTATACCCGTACGGCGGCAGATTTCAGAGCTTACGGCGAACGCAGTCCGCGTGATCATCGTATTACTCAGGCGGGTGCCGGTAATAATATTTCGGCATCTATTCCGCCAAGCATTGATAATGAGGTTATCGACTATGAGGCACAGGTTGCCGGTATTGATAAAAACAATATTGCCGGATATACTCCGCCGTCAGATGTTGCTCCGGTAACCGTTGAAGAATCGGCTAATAAGGATTGGCTTGCCGAAGAAGGACAAAGTTTGAAAGAATTGCTGACACAGTGGAGTGATGAGTCCGGTTGGCGCTTAATATGGAAGACAAACCGCAACTACACACTCAATGCCGGTGCAATGTTCCGCGGCAACTTTGCCGACGTGGCATCAGCTTTAGTAAGAGCCTTTGCTCGTGCAAGACCTGCACCTATTGCAACATTCTATAAAGGAAACCGCGTATTGGTTATTGAAACAATGGAGGATGAAAATGCGTATGATTAATTTAATTAAACCGGCGATTGTCGCTCTGGTAGGAATAACGGT
>CADBMG010000138.1 GCA_902795745.1 uncultured Pseudomonadota bacterium | reverse complement strand
GCACACGTATTGCCTGTACCTATGATGAATATTATGAATGGTGGTGCGCACTCAGATGCTCCTGTAGATATTCAAGAGTTCATGATTGCACCCGTTGGTGCGCCTTGTTTCTTTGAAGCATTGAGGATGGGAACAGAAGTATTCCATGCTTTAAAGTCTATTATTAAATCCACTGGACGTTCAACGGCAGTAGGGGATGAAGGTGGCTTTGCGCCTGATTTAAAAGGCAATGAAGAGGCTTTAGATTTGATTGCAAAAGCGGTTGAGAAAGCTGGTTACGTTTTAGGTAAAGACATTAAGATTGCGTTGGATGTTGCTTCTTCGGAATTTTATGACGAAAAGTTGCAGCGTTATGTCTTTAAGAAGTCCGATGGTTCTCAAAAGACGATCGATGAAATGATTGCGTTTTATCAAAAGATACAATCGGCCTATCATATTTTCTCGATTGAAGATGGTTGTGCAGAAAACGATTGGGCTGGTTGGAAAAAGTTGACGCAAGTAATGGGCCATAACACGCAGCTTGTTGGTGATGATTTATTTGTAACCAATGAGAAATTCTTACGCAAGGGAATTGCCGAAAAAGCCGGTAATGCGATTTTGATCAAGTTGAATCAGATTGGAACGTTAACGGAAACGTTGAATACGATAGAGTTAGCAAAACGTTCTGGCTACAAATGCATTATTTCGCATCGTTCCGGTGAGACAGAAGATACCACGTTGGCTGATTTGGCGGTTGCAACGAATGCTGGACAAATCAAGACAGGATCTTTGAGTCGTACGGATCGTATTTGCAAATACAATCGTTTGTTGCGTATTGAAGAAGAATTGGATGAACAAGCCGTTTACGGATTGCGTTAATCCATTTCAAATTTGAGAATAGGAATAGCTGAGGATGGATGAACGTCCATTCTTGGCTTTTATTTTAGAAATTTTATCAAGAATTTGAGAAAGCAAAAATGTTTTTGGTGCGGTTAAATGATGAATTTTATTTTTTCTAAAAAAACATATTGCTGAGAATTATAAAATTTTGTATATTTATAAGGATGAAGGATACTGGTTTGCGAGAGAGGCCTACAGAGACTGGGAATACGTTTTTTACGTCACTAGTTTTTGTGTTTGTATTAGTAGGCACATTGCGGATATGTTGCAACAAAACCCTTCATGAAAGTAAACTAACTGGGATTTTTATCCAAGAGACGCAGGGCTATTATTTGTTGGAAAATTTAATGGCGTTAGCGCGTGATTATGCTTATCAATTGACTCAGAATCCACGAGAGCCGAATCTATTTCTAACGGCTTCGAGCTATCGGAAAAAGGACAAAACTTATCAAAACAGTCAAGGGGAAGAAAACGCTTGGGTCATTGATTTCAATGGCTCATTAAGTAAGCAGCAGATTGTTCCGGATGATTTCCCGTTGCAAATTGCTGAGAATGGCTGGGATATCAAGGGTGGTCCGATTTTCTGGCAAGATAAAAAGAAAGATTCCAATGACGAACGTTGGCTTTCGGAAGTTTTCATGGTGGGAAGTTTAAATATCACTAACAGCTTTATTCCCGATTGGAACATACATATGGCTCAAACCATGGAAATCGAGCGTAATCCTTTGTGTGATTTCCAGCTTTATTCCGAAGGAGATACGTCATTTACAGGAAATATCACATGTTTTGATACTGATTGGTATATGTATTTTCATGGTCCTATCCACGTCAATGGGAATTCGCGTTTCCCTTATTACGTAGGATGGGATAAAACCAACTATACTTATTTTTATAATAAATTTAATATCGCAGGACATGCACTTAGAGTTTATAACTCTTACAAATCCATAAAAATGCCAGAAAAATATCACCTGCAAGATAACAGTGATTTTTACGACAGTTTTACAAATCCGTACTCTTCTGGCCCTTCACATCATTATATTAACAGACAAGTATATAATGCTAATATTACTGGTAGTTATAACATCGAAATAAGTTCTGAAAGTGAAGCATACAATGGTTCTGGTGGCTCTAATTCTTTCAATTATCCAACTGCCAGTTATCAAAGTTATGAACATAAAGCATTTAACATCTCTTGGTATGGAAATTTTACTACTCGTTCGCGTATTTATCGTCCTTGTGGATTTGATCCTTTATCCTATTGGGGTTGGTGGGATGCAGTGACGCCTTCTCAGTCGAGTCCTACAGCGGGTTATGGTGTAGGTAAAGATTTGTTAACACTCGACTTGTGTTTAGGAATGCATAATTTAGCGAAGACGTCTTCTTGTGTTTCACATCTTTTATTTTCAAAAAAGTTTACAAATTATAATCCTTTTACGCATATTAATGCACTTAGGGGGTTAAGCAATTATCAAATCACCGAAAAAGCAAGGCTTGTAGAAACACAAAAAGTAATTAATATGCCTGCTTTAGAATGCTTAATGATGTTAAAGACAAAAAGCAATGTCCCTGCTGGTTTATATGTTGCGAATAATGTTCCTTATACAACTTATGAATATGATACGTATTTCCCTGGTAAGTATGATAATTTTTATTTAAGTCGTTACATGAGTTTAAAATCGAGGAATTTAACGATTATAGACCTACCGTTGCAATTTTCTAAAAATACTGCCAGTGCGGATTACAAATATTATTTTGATTCCAATGATAATCCTGCTTCTGGTTTACCAAATATTGAAGATCAAAATAGATATCAATGTGTAAAAAATAATCGATTAGCATGGGATAGCGTAACAAGGACTTCGATTTCAGGGTTTGAAAATATATTTAAATTAACTTCAGCTTTAACGCCAACAGGTTATAGTGATAGAACATGTCCGCCGCATAAAGTTATTGATAGAAATACTTATTGGGAAGAAGCGGTCAATCAGACGCGTGTAAAAACGGGAGAAACATATAATTTTATATATGATCGAAATCGAGCAAAATGGATACAACTGTTAGATTTTGATGTCAGTGCTTTAAAAAATGCGATAGGTTCTACGATTTCTACGAGTGATTGGGATGCGATGAATCATACGGTTGTTTTTAATGTGAGCTGGAAAGGATCCGATCATCAAGCTTGTCGCAATTATACCTATCCGACTTATGATATTAGATACAATTATATTTCCAATCGAACTAGCTTTTTTAATAGTAATACGGATGG
>CADBMG010000137.1 GCA_902795745.1 uncultured Pseudomonadota bacterium | reverse complement strand
TCTTATTTGAACCTGCCGCAAAACAGTAATGTTTCACAAGATTTGCTAAACGATTCGTTTAAGCGCTTATATGAAACGGGATTGTTCAGCGATATCAATTTTGATACGGCTGGAGATGTGCTGAAGGTAACTGTGGTGGAAAACCCGATTATCGGCAAACGTGCATTCGACGGCAACGACAAGATTGATGATAAAATCTTAGAAAAAGAGGTGCAATTAGGTCCTCGTTCGATTTACGAAAAAGCTAAGGTACAGCAAGATGTTCAACGCATTTTGGACGTGTATCGTAAAACAGGTCGTTATACGGTAACGGTTGAGCCTAAAATTATTGAACGCGACGAGAACCGCGTTGATTTGATTTATGAAATCGATGAAGGGGCAACAGCTAAAATCGATAAAATTAACTTTTTAGGCAATACGCACTATTCTGGTTCTGATTTGCAAGAAGAAATTATGAGCAAAGAAAGCCGTTGGTACCGTATTTTCAGTAAAAAAGATAATTACGATGCCGAAAAAATGGAATATGATAAAGAACTGTTGCGTCGCTTTTATACTGACCGCGGTTATGCCGACTTTGCGGTAAAATCTGCGGTTGCCGAACTTAGTGCAGATAAAAAGTCGTTTATTTTGACGTATTCTTTGGAAGAAGGTCCGCGTTATGAGGTCAGAAATGTTAGTGTTAAGTCACACATGGACAGCGTTAATGCAGATGATTTGTACGGCGAAATTGAAGTTGACGAAGGTGATTGGTACAAACAAAGCGATGTAGAAAAAACCGTGACACAAATGACCGATTATTTGGGCAAGCGCGGTGTGGCTTTCGTTAACGTTGAACCGGAATTGGTTCGCGATGCGGAAAACAACAAAGTTGATATTATCTTCAATATTTATGAGGGAGATCGTATTTTTATTGACCGTATTAATATCACCGGTAATGATCGCACGCTTGATGAAGTGATCCGTCGTGAGTTCCGTGTAGCTGAGGGCGATGCCATGAATTTTTCAAAGATTCGCGATTCGCGCCGCAATGTTGAAAACTTAAATTATTTCAGCAAGGTAGATATTGAAACATCGCAAACAGCACCGGATAAGGCTAACTTAGATGTTAAAGTTGAAGAAAAATCGACCGGATATTTTAATGTCGGTGTCGGTTATTCAACAACCAATGGTGCTTTGTTGCGTGCCGGTGTAACGGAAAACAATTTCCGCGGAAAAGGTCAGCAAGCCGGTATTAACTTTGGTATTTCACAAAGAACACGTGATGTTAATTTGAGCTTTACCGAACCATATTTCTTGGATCGTCGCTTAAGTGCCGGTGCAGATATATTTATGCAGGAACAAGATTATGAGGATGAGGCTTCTTATGATACATCGACGTACGGCGGACGCTTGCGTATGGGGTGGAACTATACTGACGACTTTGGTCACTATGTTCGTTATACTTTAAGTGAAAACGAAATTCGCAATGTTAAAGACGATGCATCGTATTTCATTAAAAAAGAGCAAGGTAAGACCACAACTTCGGCTTTTGGTCAGACCTTGGTTTATGATAAGCGTGATAATGCTTACAACACCAAAGAAGGCTATTTCCTTTCGCTCGGTCATGATATTGCCGGTGCCGGAGGAAATAACAAATATAACAAATTTGAAGCCAAAGCTTACAAGTTCCATACCATTGCCGACTTCTTTACCATTAAAGTGTTTGCAACCGGTGGCTATATTGCCGGTTATGGCGGCAAAGATGTTCGCTTGTTCGACCGTTTTTATTTAGGTGGTCAAAATCTGCGTGGTTTTGAGTTTGCCGGTATTGGTGCCAGAGATGCGCAAACCAGAGACGCTTTGGGCGGTAACTGGATGATGTATTCCGGCGTTGAAACATTGTTCCCGATTGGTTTGGACGAGCTGGGCGTTAAAGGTCGTGTATTTTGGGATTTAGGTGCATTAGGTAAACCTGATAACATAAACGATCCTAACCATCCGGTACTTTACTCCGATAAAATCAGACAATCTGTCGGTTTCGGTTTTGACTGGTTATCTCCAATGGGCAAAATCGACCTCGACTTCGGCTTCCCGATTGTTAAAGAACGCTATGATGAAAAAGAAGTGTTCCGTCTTAACTTCGGTACCAGCTTATAAGGTAATATAAAATGGTAGATGCAAACTTTTATCATAAAAAAGAAAATGTAACCTTGGCCGATGTGGCTGAGGTTACATCTGCCGTTTTGCAAAATGCCGACAAGAAAAATGAAAAAATTGCCGATATTGCGACAATGGCAAGTGCGAGGGCGGAAGATATCTGCTTTTTCTACGATAGAAAAAGTAAAGAAAAAGCTGCAGAAATGAAAGCCAAAGCCTGTGTTACCACAGCAGATTTGGCACAATTTGTGCCACAAGGCGTTATTCCGTTGATCTGCGAAAATCCTAAATTGGCATTTATTGCTCTCAATGAGTATATGTATGCCGAGCACAAGCCGCAATCCGGCATTGATTCATCTGCAAAAATTGCGGATTCGGCAAAGATAGGGAAGGGATGTTTTATCGGGGCTTATGCCGTTATTGGTGAAAATGTGGAGATAGGCGATAATTGCGTGATTGAACCGCACGTTGTTATTAACCACAATTGCAAAATTGGCAGTAATTGCCGTATAGCCTCCGGAGCATCTGTTTCTTATGCCATCATTGGTAATGATTGCTACATATATAGCGGGGCGCGTATCGGTCACGACGGATTCGGTTTTCAGTTTATGAATGGACAACATCATCGCATTCCGCAGTTGGGACGTGTGATTATAGGTAATGATGTGGAGATCGGTGCCAATGCTTGCATAGACCGCGGTGCGCTTGATGATACGGTCATTGCTGACGGTTGTCGCATTGATAACTTGGTGCAAATAGCACATAACGACAAGCTGGGCCGCGGTTGTGTGATTGTAGCGCAAGTGGGCATTGCCGGAAGTTGTACTTTAGGCGATTTTGTGGTTTTGGGCGGACAAGTCGGTTTGGCCGACCACCTGAATATCGGTAGCGGAGCGCAAATTGCCGCTCAATCGGGCGTAATGCGTGATGTTGATGCCGGAGCAGTGGTAATGGGCAGTCCGTGTGTTCCGTTTAAGGACTTTATGCGTCAAGTGGCGTTTTTACAGAAAAATTCTAAAAAATAGAGGATATTATGGCAGAAAATAAAATATATAACATTGATGAAATTATGAAGATGTTGCCGCACCGCTATCCATTCTTGTTGGTCGACAAGTTGGAAGTTGAGGTGCCTGGCGAAAAAGGTATCGGCTTAAAAAATCTGACGATGAATGAGCTATTTTTCCAAGGCCATTTTCCGGGCAATCCGATAATGCCGGGAGTGTTACAGATTGAAGCAATGGCACAAACTGCCGGTTGCGTGGTAATGAGCGCATCTGACGATTATGCCACCAAAAAATGTAGTGTATTGTTTATGGCAGTTGACGGTGTGAAGTTTCGCAAACCGGTACGTCCGGGGGATCAGCTTAAAATGCACGTCGAAAAAGTTAAAGTTCATCGTAACATTTTTGTTTTTCACGGTGTTGCCAAAGTTGATGATCAAGTGGTTTCAGAAGCGGATTTGACCGCGATGATTATCGAAGAATAAATTATTAGTCAAACCAAGAAAAATCCCTCAATGTAGAAGTACATTAAGGGATTTTTTATTGCTTTCATATTTTGTTACTTGACTTTTGACAAAAATATGCTAAATTTAAGTCCATAAAGTTATTATTGTTTTAAAATAAATTGCTTATGGTTTATAATTTACAAGTCAACGCCATTCGACAGGCGTTACAGTTAAAGTCGCTTCGGCAGTTTAGCGACAGGGAATTAAATGAACTGCTGCATACGGTTGAATTCTTACAGAGCGTTAAGCTATCTAAGAAAAATGCCAAGTATGTGAGAGAGATTACCGTTCAGGTGTCGGATGAAATTGATCGCCGGTGTTATCCGGACGTGATGATCATCATCTTCGGGCGTGTCAGTGAACTCAAGACAGTCATTCGAAAGATGACTCTCAAAGAGAAATCTGAGCTCGTTGATAAGCTAATTGAGCTTGAAGAAAAGCTCACCGGAAAGCCGGTAACTGATGAGCGACGTGATGAAATACGAGAGTACATCGAGTCGCTGTAAAGAACAAAACGGAAGATTGTAAGGTCTTCCGTTTTTGTTTTATGCAAACGTATAAAAAATACTTGCAATCGTTGTTTTTTTGATGTAAAAAGCACTTACTTTCGGCACCCCTGGAGGCTGAAAGAGTGTTTATTTTAGTTAAGGAAAAAGAAAATGACAGATTATACTTTTAATGCAAAAAAGCGTGAAAAAGCAGGTAAGGGGGCAGCTCGTGCTTGTCGTCGTGAGGGTCGCGTTCCTGCAGTTATTTATGCTGGTAAAAGAGATGCAGTATTGATTAGTCTTGATCCTGTAGAGTTAGAAAAGGCTTTGGATTTGGCTGATTTTTATCAATCAAATATCACTGTTGATATTGAAGGTAAAAAGACCAAGGTTGTTTGTCAGGATGTACAATTTCACCCTGTTTCAGATAAACCGCTTCACGTTGATTTTATGCGTAAGTAAGAGGAAAAAATGTTTTTGGTGGTCGGTTTGGGTAATCCGGGAGCGGAATATGCAGCGACACGCCATAACGTTGGATTTATGGCGGCAGATGAGATTCATCGCCGCTATAATTTTTCGCCGTTTCGTGCTAAGTTTGACGGGCTGATTGCCGAAGGGCAAATCGGCGGCGAAAAAGTATATCTGCTAAAACCACAGACTTATATGAATCTTTCCGGTAACAGTGTGGTAAAGGTGGCACATTTCTACAAAATACTACCGCAAAATATTGTGGTTATACACGATGATATGGATTTGCCTACTGATAAAATTAAGGCGAAAATCGGAGGTGGTGCCGGTGGGCATAACGGCTTAAAAAGCATTGATGCCAATATAACGCCGAATTATAACCGCATCCGTTTAGGAGTGGGACATCCGAACAATAAAAGTGAAGAAAGCGTGGTTAACCACGTACTTTCCGGTTTTGGTAAAAACGATAAGGAAAATATTGAACGCAATATAGATATTGTTACCGATTTATTACCGATTCTGTTGGAAAAAGGAATAGCGGAGTTTTCTAATCAGCTCGGTATGAAATTGGCGCAAAGATAATTTATTTTTCTCAACTATGAGATTAATTCGTCGTAACTGCTGACGTTTTCCTTTTTATTTTTACAATATAACATATATATGGTATAGATGCACCTGAGCAAGATGATAACTTGCTTGGAGTGTTGAAACTGTTTTCAGAGCATCTTAGCAAGTGGTGTTATACTTTGCTGCCCATGGCTTTAATGGCCGGAAGGCGGCAGAATAAGCTGTTGTTTCGGTCAATATATCGCACTATGCAACCGCATAAAACCAGAGAGGACACAATAACTTTGCGTCTTCTTTGCTTTTAACATAATTTTATCCTTTTGCGATTATATTAAATCAGGTACAACTACAAAGGAGAAAAATTATGCTATATATCATAAGCGGTTTTTTATTCGGTTTGCTCATTCCTTATTTAGCAAGACGTATAGGTAAATTGATACCGGCATCAAGCGGCTATATTTTACTTAAAATATTTGTGCCATCGCATTATATGCCTTGGGCAAAGCTAAAGAATAACGAAGCATATATGGAACTGTTTCGCCGCTATTTTATGCGCAGTATCGGTTGGGCGATTTTTACTTCTGCCGCTACTATTTTATTTGCGCTCAATTTTGATACAATTTTTACATGGTGGTATATTGCTTTTTTGTGGATTCTTTTATTGTTGGTTGAAGTTGATAAACGCTTTATGTTGCTACCGGATATTTTGACGTTGCCTTTACTGCTGCTGGGATTTGCTTATGCTGCAAAACAAGGATTTTGGTTGATAATTCCTGAGCCGTATTTCATTACTTGTGCCGCAAACAGTGCATTAGGTGCAATCAGTGGCTACTTGATGCCGCTTATCGCCAGTTTATTCGTTGTATGGAAATATCCTGAAGCATTTGGCGATGGCGATATCAAACTGCTGAGTGCAATCGGTGCATGGGTAGGTTTTGCCGCTATGCCGTATATTTTACTGGGATCTTGCTTATTGTTTGCCGCCGGTTGGATGATTAACAAAAGGAAGATAGGACCGTTCGGACCAGCCATTGTATACGCTACTTTGATTTTTGTGATTTTTGCTTTTGCCGCTTTGTCATAATAGCGGTGTCACAATTCCATTTGAAACGCGCAAAAATTGAGCATCATTTTTCAACAAAGAAAAGTTTTGTTCTTCGGTTGAGGTAATCCACGCTTGTAATTGCAAATTACGGATTTTATCGAGCAAGGCATCACGCTTGGTATCATCAAGGTGAGTTGTTACTTCATCAAGCAATAAAATCGGCGCAAAGCCACGGTCTAAAATTTGGCATTTGGTTTGCGCCAGAATAATGCTGACCAACAAAGCCTTTTGTTCACCGGTAGAACATAAATCAGCCGGCATATTTTTCTTCTTAAAAAATACTTTAAAGTCCGTGCGATTAATTCCTTCAACCGATTCGTTTTGCATAACATTGCGACGATTTTTTGCCAAGTTTGCGGTATAAAAATCTTCTACGTTTAATGCCGATTCGCTATCCAACATTTTTTCAATCAAACCATCCAGTTCCAAACGTACATCGGGAAATACATCATCGGGTTCATGGATGATAAATGTGTTCAAACGAGCAATCAGTTCGCGTCGCGCCGCCGCAATTGCCACTCCTAACGCGGACATATCGGCTTCAACCGATTGCAGCCAATATTTATCCGTAGTTCCGGATTTAAGCATTTGAAACCACTGCCTGTATAAATGTTCAAAAGCCGCAGTACGCTTGGCATGTTCCAGGTCAAATGCATATACTAATCTATCTAAAAAACTGCGCCGCGGTTGTGGACCTCCTTGAAACAGACGATCCATTTGCGGAGTTATCCAAATAGCAGAAATATATTTACCGAGTTCGGCTTGTTGGGTAATTTTCTGTTGATTGATTTTAACGATTCGCCGTTCAAAAGAGTGTATTTCATCTTCAGTATCACTCACTTCTTCATGGCGGATTTTTTGTAATGCCGTACCGATAATATACGATTCGTCGTTTTTCAAAATCTCGGCGGCAATGCTCCACGCATCAGCAGCCAGAATATTTGTATCATCAGCCGGATGGATTCGTTTTATGTCTGCCAATTTGGTACTGCGCAAGCCTCTTCCCGGTGTTAAGAAAGAAATTGCTTCTAAGATGTTAGTCTTACCGGAACCGTTTTCTCCGGTGATGATAATGGGAGATATTTGTGCCGCAATTCTGAGGTTTTTATAGTTGCGAAAGTCAGTTAAAGTCAGGCGCGTAACACCTGACTTTTTTTTTGTAACTGCTTGCAATTTTGCATTAAGCTCATTCACGGAACTATACCCGCATAGGCATCAAAACATATATTGCACTGGAATCGGATGTATCGTGAATAATCGACGGAGATGACGAATCATTAAAACTGAACTGTGCTGTTTCTCCCTTAATTTCCGACAATATATCCAACAAATAACGGAAGTTATAACCTACTTCAAGTGATTCTGCATCGTAAGTAGCCTCAACTTCTTCAATAGCACTGCCTAAATCCGGACTTGATGTCGTAACGATTACGTGATTTTTATTTGCAATCATTTTAATAGCGCGCGTTCTTTCCGCCACTACCGAAACACGATCAACCGCCTGAGATAATGCCTTAACGCTCAATTCTAAAATCTTAGTGTTATTGGTTGGAATAACACGTTCGTAGTCAGGATATGTACCATCAATTAATTTAGATGCCAAAGTGATATCTTCCATGGTAAAACGTACTTTGCTGTCCGATAAACCTATTTTAATCGATTCGGCATCAGTATCATCAAGCAATTTACGAATTTCCGCAACCGTCTTACGTGGCAATATTACACCATGCATGTTGGCAGCACCTTCCGGTAACGGCGATTCGACACACGCCAACCTGTGACCGTCTGTGGCAACAATGCGCAAAACCTTGGTTTCACCTTCATCTTTCGGATGAATATATAAACCATTCAAATAATATCTGGTTTCTTCAGTAGAAGCAGCAAATTGCGTGCGATCAATTACATCTTTAAGCTCATCGCGTTTCATCTCAAAATTAGTCGGTAATTCATCGGCTGAAATAACCGGAAAATCTTCAACACCAATGGTGGAAAGTGAAAATTTGGAACGACCGGAAGCAATGCTCAGCTGATCCTTTTCATCAGGGTAAACCAACTCAATTTCAGCTCCGTCAGTTAGTTTGCGCACAATGTCGTACAACATATGTGCCGGTGCCGTAATTGCCCCATTTTCCGTGATTTTAGCATCAACAATTTCGGTAATCTCGGTATCCATATCGGTTGCTTTGAAACTGATGCCATCCTGACCAGCCTCAATACGTACGTTGGATAGTACCGGAACGGTATTTCTCTTCTCCACAATATTCTGTACGTGGTTCAAAGTTTTTAATAATACTGCTTTTTCAATCGTAAACTTCATTTTCGTATCACCAATTAAATTATTAACCTTTTCTGACTTCTAAAATAACAAACAAATTAGTAAATCAGAAGTCAAAATAACGAGTCGTCAACAGCTTTTTGATTAATTCTCCAGCGAGCGTTTTAAAGACTCGATGCTTTCAGCCATGGCAGCATCTTCAAGTACCAATTCCTCTACTTTCCGTACGGCATGCATAACCGTGGTATGATCTCGGTCAAATTTGCGACCGATTTCCGGCAAAGAACGTGAAGTTAATTGCTTAGCCAAATACATTGCAATTTGTCGCGGACGAGCCACATTGCGAGCACGGCGGGAAGATTGCATTTCCTTAACCGAAATATTAAAATGCTCCGCCACTTTTTTCTGTATCTCATCAATGGTTGTTTTGCGGTCAATTGAACGCAACATGTCCTTCAATACGTCCTGAGTCATATCAAGGGTAATTTCTCTATCCGAGAGCAATTGATGTGCCGCAATACGTTTGAGAGAACCTTCCAACTCACGTATGTTAGACGATATTTTTTGCGCGAGAAATTCTGCAACATTTTTCGGAACACTGACACCGAGTTGTGCCGCCTTATTGTTCAAGATTCCCATCCTTAAATCAAAATCCGTCGGCATAATATCGGCAACTAATCCACTGTTTAAACGAGACTTCAAACGAGATTCAATACCGTCCAAATCGTTCGGAGATTTATCGGCAGAAAGTACAATTTGACGTCCGCCTTCCATTAAAGAATTGAAAGTATAGAAGAACTCATCTTGGGTTTTTTCTTTGTTAGCTAAAAACTGCACGTCATCAATCATTAAAACATCGACCGAACGGAACTGTTCTTTGAATGCAGCAGTATCTTTGTAGCGCAGAGCATTGACGAACTTATACAAAAATTGCTCTGCCGAAATATAGACTACATGGCGCGAAGGATCATTTTGCTGGATATATTGACCGATAGCATGCATCAAGTGAGTTTTACCTAAGCCGACACCAGCATATAAAAACAACGGGTTGAAAGAAACATTGCGCGATTCGGCAACTTTACGTGCGGCAACATAAGCAAACTCATTGGTTTTACCCACTACAAAATTTTCAAAAGTAAATGCCGGATTGAATTTTGAAGTAGCTCCCGCTAATGTTGTCATTTGTGAATTGGCAGCATGAAACTCGCGCGGAGTAGGTGTGCTCGGAAACTTGCGTAAAAGCGAATCATCTTTGGTGTTTTGCATGTTTTGTACAATAACTTGAACCTTTTTGATGTCAGGATTTTTGTGTTCCCAAATTTTATGGATTCTATCAGAATAGTGAGCTATAACCCAATTCTTCATAAATGCCGTCGGAGCGGAAAGACGCATCACTCCATCATCAAAAGAATTAACACTCAACGGTTTTAGCCAGCTTTCAAAAGCTGTTGCTCCAAATTCCATTCTTAATTGACCGCAGATTTCGTCCCATTGGTTGTGAATAGATAATCTATCATATTTAATTGCTTCTTCAGCCATTTTTCTGTCCTATCCAGTTCTAAATTAATTAACCAAAACAGATATTCTTTTTAGCTCCATATTACCATTTTGCTTCTGAAATCGATGTCCTTTTTATTTCTAATCAGAGCATTTCATTTCAAACGACATTTTTCTGCTTTCGAAACAATAGCTGCTTATTTATAGCATTACCATTTCAAAAAACATCCTTTCCGCCGATACAGAGCATCACTTTGCTTTTCTAATCAGTACAACTCCAAACATCAATCTGTCTTTTTGTTGCAACTATTATAAACAAAGAATTAAGTCTACCTGCTCAACCAGATTTCAAATACTCAAAATCAAGTTGATTGAGAATGTAAATAAATTGTTAACATATAAAAAACAAAATTCAACAGAACTTTTTAAGAACATTGCAATTAATTTTCTTGACAACGGATTTTCCAAGAGTCGCGATAAATTAAGGATTTTAACGCAAAAAAACACAAGCCGAAACCTTTAAGGAAACAACTTGTGTCAACTTATACTTATTTATAAAATTTTAAAGCAAAAATTACAAAGCTTTAATTTTTTGAGCCAAACGAGAAATTGTACGAGAAGCCGTATTTTTATGGAATACGCCTTTCTGAGCCGCACGCATCATCTCGCTTTCTGCTACCTTAAGAGCAGTTGCAGCAGCTTCTTTATCCTTAGCATTAATCAATGCATCAACTTTTTTTACAAAAGTTCTGACACGACTGCGACGCGCACCGTTAATCAGGCTACGCTTATGATTTCTTACAATTCTTGTTTTTGCCGATTTATGATTGGCCATATTATTATTTCCTCAAATTAAAACTGTTAATACAAAATTTATCTGCTGATTGTTATAACCACGAGTTAAGTCATAAGTCAACAACATTTTTACATTTTTTTTATTTTTTTAAGGTTTTGTTTTAACGGTTATCCGCACCAATAGAGGGGAATTATTTTCTTTGACAACTTCCAAAGTTTCTCCTTCACGATAAAAGAGTAAATCGTTTCCTCGATTCCCTTGATATATCCAACCAAGTTGCGGCAGCGATTCTTTGTAAAATTCACCTATTTTAGCAAACTGTTTTTTTACACTTGTTTTTTGGATTCGTTTAGGAGTTAAATAAGCTTCCAAGAGCCGTGTTTCTTCATTACCGAAAGAAATATCATCTTGCGTGATTTGGCTCATATCATCAGGTAACGGAACATCATCCATACCCTCAATAAAGTCAGCCGGAGCATCTATTGGAAAAAAGCCGATTCCCAAGCAAAAAATTATATAGAGGAAATATTTTTTTATCATTATAAAAGCTCCTATTTTTGCAGTGTTTCGCAATAAAATGTTGACCGTCCGCCGATAACTGTTTTTTTGATGCCGCCGGTCTTGGTAATATCGCATCTACATTGAGGACAGCGTAGTCCCGTTTTGTTATAAACGCAATGACTTTCTTGAAAATTTCCGCTCTTGCCGTCAGGATGAACATAATCGTGAATTGTTGAGCCTCCTGCTTTAATCGCTTTTTCCAGCACGATTCGCGTATATTTCACCAAACGACTCGCTTCATCAGAATTAATGGATTCGGCCGTTCTGATTGGCAAGATGCGTGCCAGATATAAGATCTCTGAAGCATAAATATTACCGATTCCGCAAATAATAGTTTGATCTAAAAGTGCTAATTTTACTGCACATTTTTTATGAGCAAATTTTGAAAGCAGATAATCGTCGGTTAATCCTTCGTCCCATGGATCAAGTCCCAAATTCTGCAACAAATGATGGCAACGCGGCGATTCGCTGCTGCATAACGTAACCAAACCGAAACGACGAGGATCGTTATAAACGAGAACACCCTTGGAAGTTTCTAACCATAAATGATCATGTTTTTGCGGGTTCGTTAGATTATTTTGTTCGATTCGTATTTTTCCGCTCATTCCGAAATGCCAAATAATCGTCAATCCGTTATCCAATTCCATCAGCATATATTTGGCGATTCGTTTTAAAGCGACGATTGTAGCTCCTTCGATTCGCTGTGCAAAGTCTGCTGGTACGGATTCGCGTAATTTGGGCTGACGCACGGTTGCTTTTTCAATACGTGCGCCGATAAAAGTATTTTTAACAGCATTCTTTATTGTTTCTACTTCCGGTAATTCAGGCATATATTCCTCCGTTTCTACGGCAAATAATACCAGATGTTTAATGTTTTGCAAACTTCTTGCCATTATTTATAAACAGCGTTACAATAACACGATGTTAACAAACGGATAATAATGCAAAAAAGAACCAAAAAATATTACGCACCGCAAAATGAAAACACTGAACATCAGTGTGATCATCCCGGCTGTTCTGAAAAGGGGGAATATAGAGCACCCAAAGATAGACGTTTGAAAGAGTATTATTGGTTTTGTTTGAAGCATGTGCAGGATTATAATGCTAAGTGGAATTATTATGCCGAAGAAACAGATGCTGAAGAAGCAGAACAGATTCGCCGTAAGGTGCATTTTAGACGTGGGTTTAAATCAAAAGTACATTATCAGTTTGGCTATGATTTATGGGATGATGCCGAGTTTTTCGATTCGGGTTATGCGCGCAATACTGACAGCAATCAGGAGTATTCGCGTGACGGCATATATTTTACTTCGCAAGAGCGAATGTATGTGCGTATTTTGGAGATGAATGTGAGCGATATGACACCGGATTCTCTCAAAAAACAATATAAAAAATTAGCAAAAAAATATCATCCGGATATTAATCGAGAAGATGAAAATGCCGAGGAAAAGTTCAAACAAATTTCCTTAGCTTACCATGCACTGAAGGATAAATTCGAACGTTTGCCAGATTACGATATTGATTAATACTTTAAGCGTGTTTGCTCATAAAAACTATGCATATCAATTTTTTGTTGAGCTTCATAACGTTTGAGATAATCTTCTGCTCGTTCCATATCACTTTTAGCAGCAGATAAAATATCGGGGTCAGATACATAATTTATACTCGTGGTATATTTGTCAAATTCATTTCTAACGTCGTTTTCTCCCGCGGCTTTTGTTGCGGTATTAACTGAATTAGATACGATTCGCATCATTATATCCAATTGACTTTGCCCCTCTCTCGACAATCCTTTAACTAAACTTTTAGCATTCGTTTGTCCGGCAATTCCGTTTTCAATAGCTTGCAAAACATGCTGTTCATATTCTTTTTGGGAAAATTGCGGATCAGTTTGTTTTAGACCGTGGAAGGTATCTTGAATTATATCTAAAGCATTGTAAACACTGGCTTTAAGTTGAACATCATCTTGTAATTTTTGCAAATGACTGCGAACAGGTACCTGTTGAGCTTTTGCCTCTCGTTCTTTGCCATCGTTCGTCGTGGCGGCAAAACCTGTGGCTTGCGATATCACCGTCGCACCTGCAAGAAGCAGAAGTTTT
>CADBMG010000136.1 GCA_902795745.1 uncultured Pseudomonadota bacterium | reverse complement strand
TGAACACCATTTGCGTGACTATACCGGTACAGTGGTAATGGTAACGCACGACCGCTATTTCTTAGATAATGTTACCGGTTGGATTTTGGAACTTGACCGCGGTCAAGGCATTCCGTATGAAGGTAATTATACATCTTGGCTGGAACAAAAACAAAAGCGTTTGGAACAGGAAAATCGGGAAGAAAATGCTCGTCAACGCACTCTTGCAAATGAGTTGGAATGGATTAGAAAAAATCCGAAGGCGCGTCAGGCTAAATCTAAGGCACGTATCAATGCTTATGATGAATTGCTTTCGCAGGCAACACGCGAAAAAATTACTACCGCACATATTAACATTCCGATGACTGAGCGTTTGGGCGATTTGGTGATTGAAGCCGAGCATATCACTAAGGCTTTCGGTGACAGAGTTTTGATTGATGATTTATCTTTCAAAATTCCCAAAGGGGCAATTGTCGGTATTATCGGTCCGAACGGGGCAGGTAAAACCACTTTGTTCCGAATGATTACCGGTCAGGAAAAACCGGATTCCGGCACTATTCGCATTGGTGACACGGTAGATTTAGGTTATGTAGATCAATCTCGTGATGAACTGAGTGCCGATAAAAATGTTTGGGAAGAGATTTCTGATGGTTTAGATATGATTCAGTTGGGCAAAGCCGAGGTTTCGTCACGTGCTTATGTCGGGCAATTTAACTTCAAAGGTGCCGATCAGCAGAAAAAAGTCGGACAACTTTCCGGCGGAGAGCGCAATCGTGTGCATTTGGCAAAAATGTTACGTAAAGGTGCTAACGTAATTTTGCTCGATGAACCGACCAATGATTTGGATGTTGATACCCTGCGCTCGCTGGAAGAGGGAATTAATAACTATCCGGGATGTGTTTTGGTAACATCGCACGATCGTTGGTTTTTGGATCGCCTAGCAACGCATATTTTAGCCTATGAAGATGACGGTCATGTTGAATGGTTTGAGGGTAATTTCGAAGATTATGAGAAAGACAAAAAGGCTCGCTTAGGCGAGGAAGCATGTAGACCGCATCGAATTCGCTACAAAAAATTAGTATCTTAATAAAAAAAGCGGCTTGGCCGCTTTTTTTATTCTACTGCATAAATATCTTTAACATACCAGATATTTTCGGGCTTTTTTGCCATAACATAAATAATTGTTCCCTGACAAAGTCCAAACCAATTACCGTTGCAACTACTGTCGGTGTAAATCTCGACCGTATCATTATTGATAATTTTTTTATCAATAATTTTGTAACTCATTTCTGTCGGGCGATCCAATCCCGGATCACTCATAAATATAAATTGCGGCAAATCGGCTTTACGGCAAGGTTCAAATTCCGGATTAATTGTACATTTTACAGCCTTTTCCACTGCGCAAAACAAATTTTCGTTAGATGAACATTGTGTATCAAGAGAATCCTTGGCAAAGCTGAAAAGCTGTTCCGGCAGTTTTGGCATTTCTACTTCTACCACATTTTCTTCCACCACCGTGCGATCGGCATCTTTGGTTTTGCTGACCAGATAAAAACTGAATCCCAGTAATGCCAACATACATAAAATAACAATCAATTTTTTTATCATAACAAACCTCTAAAAACTATATTCCAAACTTAAATTATATTCAACATCGTGGTCGTACCCGCTCAGATGGTCAAAATTAACATATCGGGTAATAAAGCGTGTTTGCCAACGGTTGGTAAATGCATAGCGAAAACCGCCGCCGAAGCGATAGCCGTAGCCATGTTCGTTGTGGTGTTTTTGCGGATAAACCTTTTGCTTTACCACATATTCGCCGATACCGGTCGTAGCCAAAAGAGCAAAGTGCTTTTCACACCCCATAGGCAATGCGGCAACCAAATCTAAACCGTAGGCGTAGTAGGATGTTTTAATTTTTTCATTATGAGGTCGGTTTTTATCCGAGGCACTTTGGTTTGCAAATAATTCTGTTGCAAAATAAGGACTGTAATATGAGCCGATGTGTAAACCTCCGACAGAGTAACGCGGCGAAAAACTTTTAGCTGTTGTTTGGTTATATGTATAGTCAATGCCCGCGTATGGCTTATATTCGTATTTATCCGCATTTACGGAAGAGGTAATTGCCATAATCGTAGCGGATGTTAAAAAAAAGGTAATCTTTTTCATATACTATTCTCCTAACTGTTATTGTTTCATCATAGATTATTTATCGAAAAAATCAATTTGATAATAATTTATTGTGAATAAAGTTTTTTTATGATATGCTAAAGCAACAATATGTTATGGGGCTGAAAAATGAAAACGATAAAGACACAGCAAAGCGGTCGCTCAATGATTGAGGTCATCGGTTACATCGCGGTAATTATGACTATTACGATGAGCATCGGTCATATTATTTCCAGTGCGTTCGGCGATTATAAGTTCAGCAAAGCTACGGTTCAGCTTACTGATTTAGCTAATTCTATTACCAAAGCCGGAGCTATTGAGGAAAATTATGTTGGCATAATCAATATGATTAAAGGAGAAGGTGATGGTTTGACCGACTTTCAGAAAAAAGAAGGCTTAAAAATGATTCCTTCATCTTATCGTGTACGCGGACGGCGTATTTTTCATGCCTTTGGCGGAGAAGTTGTTATCGGTATTCCTCGTACGGAAGATGTCAGCGGAGATGCCTCGACCTTTCAAAATAAGTTCTATATTCTGTACTATAACCTCAATCGCAATCAATGCATTGAAATGGCAATGAAAGATTGGATGCAAAATAAATATGCCGATTTATATGCCGTAATTATTAACGGGCGCAGCGGTGCAGCTTGGTACTGGCCGGCATATACCGATATGTCGAGAGGAAGTGTTGTTTGCATCGGTAAGGAATGTACATTACCGGTACGTCGTTCAATGGTAGCAGGCACCAGTACCGACGAAGATGATGGACAATGTAAAGACAATAACTCTAATACCATTATGTGGGTATTTAATTAAATACATATAATCAAATATATACCCAAATTGTTTTATCAAATTCCGTATGTAAATTAACGAATTATACCTTATTTTTCGTTTGACATTTATTGCAAATTATCTATATTGAAAAGCGGACAGGAAAGAAACTGTCTGGGGTATGGTAACCTCTTACGAGACGTCTTGTGTGCGTAGACGAAAAATTT
>CADBMG010000135.1 GCA_902795745.1 uncultured Pseudomonadota bacterium | reverse complement strand
CGGCGGCTCTCATGACGTTCCGTACCTAAAATGTACAAGCCACCGGCTTTGAGAACTTTTTCTTTATCCTCAGCTACCTCCGCGTCTATTTGCTGTTTTAATGCCGCGATTTGCTCCGGTGTTTCATCACCTTTGAGCATTTCTTTGAGCTTCATATCCGGATTGCCACCCAGTTGAATATCCGTACCGCGACCGGCCATATTAGTAGCAATTGTCACTGCACCGGAAACACCAGCCTGAGCCACAATAGCAGCTTCGCGCTCGTGATAGCGCGCGTTTAATACTTCGAATTTCAAATCAGGCGCAGCTCGATGCAACAAGTCTGCCACAATTTCCGATTTTTCTACTGAGGTCGTACCTACCAAAACAGGCTGACCGCGTTTGTGACAGTCTAAAATTGTTTTTATAATCGCACGATACTTTTCATCTTCGGTACGATATACTTCATCATGCAAATCTTCACGAATAACCGGTTTATTGGTTGGGATTTCGACACACATCAAATTGTAAATGTCATTGAATTCAGCCTCTTCGGTCATAGCTGTACCGGTCATACCCGCCAATTTCGGATATAAGCGAAAATAATTCTGAAAAGTAATTGACGCCAGAGTTTGGTTTTCTGATTGTATTTGTACTCCTTCTTTGGCTTCTAATGCCTGATGCAAGCCATCACTAAAACGACGACCTTCCATAATGCGGCCGGTAAACTCATCAACAATCACAACTTTGCCGTCTTTAACAATATAGTCAACATCGCGCTGGAACATTTTATGAGCCCGCAAAGCATTATTAACATGCTGTACCAAATTAACATTACCGATGTCATAAAGTGAACCTTCTTTAATCAATCCGGATTCTCGTAATAAATTTTCCACGTGCTCCATTCCGGCTTCGGTCAGAGTGATATTTTTGAACTTTTCATCTTTTTCATAGTCGGCTTCGGTCAACTGCGACATCAACTTTGAAACCGTGATATAAACTGCCGATGAATCTTCTGCCTGACCGGAAATAATCAGCGGTGTTCGAGCTTCATCAATTAAAATCGAATCCACCTCATCAACAATGGCATAATTAAAATCACGCTGAACCTTTTCGGCTAAACTGAATTTCATATTATCACGCAAATAGTCAAATCCCAATTCGTTATTTGTGCCATAAACAATATCCGCTGCATAAGCCTGCTTGCGTTCAATATCATTTTTACCATGTACGATAAAGTCTACCGTTAAACCCAAAAAGCGATAAATACGTCCCATCCATTCGGCATCGCGTTGTGCCAAATAATCATTAACCGTAACCACATGCACGCCTTTACCTTCAAGCGCATTTAAATAGGCAGCCAAAGTTGCCACCAATGTTTTACCTTCACCGGTTTTCATTTCGGCAATCATACCTTTATGCAGCACAATACCGCCGATGAGTTGTACATCGTAATGACGTTGCCCCATAACACGTTTAGCAGCCTCTCGAACTGTAGCAAATGCTTCCGGCAAAATATCATCAAGAGTTTCCCCATTTTTTAAGCGTTGGCGGAACTCATCTGTTTTTGTTTTTAATTCATCATCGGAAAGCTTGATAAAATCAGGCTCTAACGCATTAATTTGATTAACTATTCTATATTGTTTTCTCACAAAACGATCATTGGCACTGCCAAAAATTTTACGTGCAATTTTCCCTAACATTTATTATCCTTATTATATATTCATTTTATCTACATTTAGTTTGAATAAAGCTCAAAGTCAAGACTATGCTCAAAAGTTATAAACCACTGATAAAAAATCCTTTGAAATTTTGCAATAATGTATATATCATTATAAACGATTTGTTATTTTTTATTTATTGGAGGATTGAATGCAAAAAAAATATATGTTTGCTGCGGTTGCTGCCGTTGTTGTTTTGGTTGCCGGTGCGTGGACTTATAAAGTTTATGCCGAAAAGAATAAAGGCATTGCCGCAATTGTTAACGGCGAACAGGTAACGGTTGCCGAAATTAAAGAAGCCTATGATCAAAATCCGCAACTCAAACAAATTCCGTTTGAGGAATTTTACGAACGTGCTTTGGATGTTGCTGTTAACAGCAAATTGGCTCTGCAAGCCGCTAATGCCGCAAAAATTAAAGAAACACCGGAGTTTGCCGAACAGTTAACTCGCTTGCAAGACGATTTAGCCCGTCAAATGTACATTGATGGAAAGGTGAAGGCAGAATTAACAGACGAAGCCGTAAAGAAAGTTTATGACGAATATGTAAGTAAATTTGAGAGCCAAAAAGAGGTTAAGGCTAAACATATTTTAGTTGATACGGAAGCCGAAGCAAAAGATATTATTGCTAAATTAGAAGATAAAAGCGATACTTTTGACAATTTAGCTCGTAAATATTCCAAAGATAATCCGGAGCTTGGTTACTTTACGGCAGAAATGATGGTTCCTGAATTTTCTGATGCTGCTTTCAAAATGACCAAGGGAACATTTTCAAAAGAGCCGGTGAAAACGGAATTCGGTTATCATGTTATCTATGTTGAAGATTTTCGTGATACAAAACCGTTGCCATTGGAAGAAATCGAACCGCAAATTCAAGCAAACTTGGCTCAACAAGCAGTTGCTCATGTTGTTCAAGATTTGAATATGAACGCCGAAATTGAAAAATTCGATTTAAACGGTAAAAAAATTAAATAGAAAGTTTAATCTTTTGCAAAAATCCTCGTCTTCGGACGAGGATTTTTTTCAACGCTCAATAACTATTGCCGCACGGTATGCTGCGGTAATTTCCAATTCTCCTTCATTTTCCGCCGGCAAAACTTCACAAACCAAGAGCTCTGTCGTTTGCAATAAGCGTTCAGCAATTTTGTCTTCAATCGGTTCAATTATTACCATATCCTCGCCGCAACGATATAGTTCAGCTTTATGTAGGGAAGCAAAAAAGCGAAATACCGGATGATTATGTTCAGCCTCTCTGGCATGGATAAATAATGCAATATCTCCGTTTTCCGATGTAATAAATTCAAATATACCCGTATCTGTCATAAGCAGCTCCTAATTCTGTTTTAACGAAATTTTACAATATTGAGGTTAATATTTATATAATGGAGAAAAATGATGAAAAGAATAACCGATGCTCTGATTAATTTTTGCCGTTGGCCTGTTGCTGTCTTTTTACTTTTCAGTATTCCTGCCTTATTGAGATCATATCAACATTTTAATTTTTTTATGCCGCATTTTTATTTTTTAGGAACAGGAATAATTTTCTTTTGGGTAACCGCGCTTTCTGCCGGACGTGAAATGCGTTCGCAAATTCAAACAATAGCACACGAACTGACACATACGTTATTTGCCTTTTTGACTTTACACCTTGTTAAAAGAGTACGGCTTAATCCTGACGGTAGCGGAGGTTCAATGGCTTTTTCAGGACAAGGCAACTGGTTGATTACTCTCGCTCCGTATTTTTTCCCACTGTTTGCCTTTCTCTATATGTTAATAATGCCGTGGCTTCTACAAATATCTGACAATTATTGGCTGGTTTATGCTGTTTTTGGTTATTTTGTAGCATATTATTGGGAAACAGTCTTATCACAAATTCATACCGAACAAACAGACCTAATAAAAGAAGGATACATTTTTTCCGGCATTATTATTGTTGCTCTTAATTTATTCGTTAACGGTGCTATTTTTGCGTTTACCGGTCATTTATGGCATGGCATACAACTATACAGCCACATGGTTTGGCGACTAAATATCGCTCACTGGTATTGGTTGCAGGATTTATTTAGTTAATTAGAACATAAATGTTCAAGCAAATCCAAACATTCATTAATGTTATCTACGGCATAGTCAATATATTCCGTGGCCTGATCATTGGGTTTACCGTGACAAATACGAATAGTCTTCATTCCGGACTTTTTTGCACATTCTAAATTAGAATAACTATCATCAACAAATAAGCAATCTTTCGGGGCGATATCAATTTTCTTGCAAAACTTAAAATACACATCAGCACTTTCGTTTTTTTTGTAAGCAGCAAAATCCTCAACCGAATAAAAACGCCCGTTAAAAAATTCAAATAATCCCAAATGATGTAAAATTGCCTCACAGGCATCATGTGAACTTGTAGAGAAAATATATTGCGGACAATGCAAATCTTTCAATCTTTCCAATAAACCTTTATACGGCACAATAGGTAACAAATTCTGCTCTTTGCGTTTGTGATAAGCATCAAAAATCTCTTTTGGTGAAACTCCGTATTTACGTACAAAAATTTCGCCGCCATCACGATAAGTCCGATACGATTCCGTAACCATTGCCTTGGCTGTTGCCATATCAAGAGGCAAATGTAAATCTTCAATTGCAGCCTCTGCCGTAATTGTATCCATTAAATCGTGAAAGTCCGGTGTTTCACGATATAGTGTATTATCTAAGTCCCAAACAATAACCTGCTTTTTCATTTTTATTATTTCCTTATTCGCCAATAGAAATAGCACAATTTTGCCAATCGTCAAGCTAATTTACACGCATTGAGTTTGAAAAAATAGCGTGCTGTACAATAAATCGTAAAATTTACATTTTTTTGCAAAAGATTATTTGATTTTTAACTAACTTAATGCTATTGATAGTAGCTAGAGGTATTTTTTATGATTGATGCAAGTACAATTTTAGAAAATAATTACGAATTAAAGGCTGAAAGCTTTTTATATTATCTTCAAGAGAAGCGTCTTTTTAACAAGGAGGCATTGCGCCAATTGTGCGAAAGTATTTATGCATTGGCGGAAGAAAATATAAATATCTCACGAACGGCCGGAAAAATTAATTATATTTATGGTGCCGTTTTAAAATGTTTTCTCTATCATTTCGATGCCAATGATCCGTACAAAATTACCAATCTACCGGAGAATTATAATCGTATGATCGGACAATTCGAAAAATGTGTGGAATTTTATTTCAGCACTCGCATTTCAGCTTAAATATTTCCAGTAGCTCAAAATAAAAAAACGATGCCAAATAAGCACCGTTTTTTTCTTTGTTATTGCTTCGTAACAACTAGAAAGTGTAACGAACACCGAACATAATTTCATGTTCACGAGAAGTAATCTTCGTTACGCTTTCGCCATCATTCTTACGAATACGACCGTTATCAGCATAACGATAACCTAAGTCAGCAGCCCAGTGAGAATTGAACTCATAAGCAATACCGGCCATTGTCTGCCATGCCAAATTGTAGGTAGACTTATCAAAGTTTTTGCCTTCGTTACCGAAATCTGTAGCTTTCAGGTAAGATACACCCAAACCGGCACCAATGTAAGGTGTCCATGGAGTGCAGGTCAAATAGTCAAAATAAACATTGGCCATTGCTGTACCCTTACGAAGTCTGAAGTGATCCATAGATTCACCATCGAATTCGCCTCTTCTAACGTCACGAGTCGGAATATTCAATTCCAATTCGCTACGTACATATCCAGCACGAATACCGGCAGCAAAATGGGTGCCGATTTCATTCTTATTCATATGGTTGCGTTGGATACCAGCATCATCACCGGTAGCTTTCACCTTTACCATATTAAAATCATAAGAAGCCTTAGCCGAAACATACGGGCTAATGCCAGCATTTGCATTTGCACTAAATAAGCAAGCAACACCGGCTAACAATAAAAATTTTTTCATATTCTAATCCTTTATTACTTGTTGAACAACAATATACTTTCGTATTGTAACGAGCACAATTTATAATCTATTCGTCCAATAGTCAAGTATTTTTTACATTCAGCCGTAAAAAAATATCTTTTCCGGCAATTTAAATTGAAAGCGGCATCATGAAAGATACCGCTTAATACGCTTAATATACTAATGCATCTAAAATAATATTCCCAGTAACGAAACTTTTATTTCGCCTCGAGTAAACTCGTACCTTCATTCCTTAATTACTCATCGAGCAACAAGATACGTATCTTTCACTTTGCTGTAGGCTAGCACAAAAAGGTTAATAAAAGATTATTTATACTGATATAAAGTTTTACCGTTTTTTTTCAGCCATTCATATCCGACACGCCAGTTTGTATTAAGTTCTGCAACACAATTCCAAAAATCAGATGAATGGTTTTGGTGTTTTAGATGCGCCACTTCGTGAGCCATCAAATATTCAATCGCTTCTATCGGAGCCAAAGCTATTCGCCAGTTATAATTTATATTGCACAAATTGGAACAACTTCCCCATCGCGATTTTGTATCTTTAATACAAACATTATGCACATGATAACCTATTTTTTGCGCCAGATTTTCGGATAAACGGTAAAAATAAATAGCCGCTTGTTTTTTGATGTAGTCCTTGACACGACGATGCAAAAATTCGGCACTCCCGGCTACATAGAGAATATCGTTTTCTAATGTAGTTCCTCTCCGTTGCGGCGTGTGCCTTATGAGAACATTTTTTCCAAACAGCATTATTGTTTCGCCGTTCTGAAAGTTTTTTAGCAAAGGCAAGGCACTGAGAGACTCGATAATCCAGTCCATATTCTCATTAACAAAGTTAACAGCTCGCTTTTTACTGCAAAATCTCGGCACACTTAAAACAGGCAATCGCTCCTTTTGATCAATACGCAAGCTGATGCGCCCATGGGCACGTGATGGCACAACCTTTATATTAATGCCGACTTCTTGGCTTATATCAAAGATCTTCCCAGTCAACAATGTAATCTTCATAATCTTTGACCTTTGTTTCATTAATCAACTGTCTTCCGACGAGGGACATCCCCGCTTTAACAACACTGGAGGCTTTTCTACTGACAAGCGGATGCCAATCCGGTAAATCGTAACCGTTGTCGAGCAACCAATACGCGCAAGTTTTAGGCAGCCAGCGAGGCTGTTCTCTGATTGCTGCTAAATCAATATCTCGGCAATCGGAAACAACTTCAAAACGATGCGGATAAATTTTACATAAACAGCTTTTGCAATCTAAAAAGCGGCAATATGCATTGGTAAACCGGATTTTTCCTTTAATCTCTAATTTATTAAGGCAACATTTTCCGCAACCGTCACATAGTGCTTCCCATTCCTCTTTACTCATGTCAGAAAGCTTTTTATGTCGCCAAAATTCCGGTTCCAACTCACGTACCGCGGCATCAATTCGCTCCTGCGGATTGTATTGAGTTTGCAATTCCTCATCTAATTCATTCATAAATCATCCCAATCCACAATATAATTTTCCCAATCATCACCAATCTGCGTTTCATTTACAACACGTCCTTTGATAGAGGGTGTAGGTTTATCTTCATACATTTTATCAAACAACCGTCGGTAAGCGCAGGATTTCGGCATAAACGGCAATTTATCGACATTGTCTTTGGTTAATTTTAAGCAATCATGCTTAATGGTACAACGCTCGTCATAAATGGTACAAAGCGAATGTTCCAAATCAAAATATCGGCATAAAATATTGGTGTGATAAATTTCTCCGCTATCCTCGTCTTGCAATGAATAAAGGCAACACTTGCCGCAGCGTTTGCAGATTTTTTCCCACTCTTCTTCGTTCAATTTATCCCACGGATGCGACATTTCTATCCTCTTTGTTCCGGCAGTTTATCTTCTTCCGCTCGGTTACCAAACTGTGTAAATTCACCGTTCCAATATAATTCAACTTTTCCGGTTGAACCATGACGGTGTTTACCGATAATTACCTCTGCCAAATTTTCAGTCAAACGCACTTGTTCTTCCCAATCCGCCAATTTCTTGGCAAATTTATCAGGGGTATCTTTTTCCGTTTGTTTAGGTTTTGCATTTTGCAGATAATAATTTTCACGGTATACAAACATAACAATATCTGCATCTTGTTCAATTGAGCCGGATTCACGCAAGTCAGACATAACCGGACGCTTATCGTCACGCATTTCCACACCACGGTTAAGTTGTGACAGAGCAATAACCGGAACTTTGAGCTCTTTTGCCATAATTTTCAAACCGCGAGAAATCTCCGAAAGCTCCTGCACACGGTTTCCCTCACTTTTGCGATCACCGGTACCGCTGATAAGTTGAATATAGTCAATAACAATCAAGCCTAAACCTTTGCTGCGCTTCAAACGACGGGCACGGTTGCGAATAGCGTTAATACTGATTCCCGGCGTGTCATCAATGTAAAACGGTATGCTTTCCAAAGTGGAAACCGCCGCCGCCAAACGTGTAAACTCCGGTTCAGTTAATTGACCGGTACGCATTTTATGTCCCGGAGTTTGTGTGTTAGTTGATAAAATACGTGCAGCCAATTCATCTGCCGACATCTCGAGAGAAAAGAATGCAACTCCCATATTTTCAGGATGAATTTCTATAGGTAAATCAGGATGTTGCTGTTTTTTGCGTTCCAAACGCCTTTTTTCATCGGCAAAATATTCAGCTACATTATAAGCTATGTTTGTAGCTAGCGCGGTTTTTCCCATAGCCGGACGACCGGCAATAATCAATAACTCCGATTCGTTCAAGCCCCCGATTTGATAATCAAGTTTGGTTAATCCTGTCGGCACACCTGATATCTTTCCCTCTTTTTGATAGGCTTTTTCAATATTGCTCAAAGATGAATGCAGGGCACTGCTGAAATCCACAAATCCGCCTTGCGCCGAACCGCTGTCCGCCAAATTATACAAAATACGCTCGGCATTACTGATCTGATCGACAGCAGTTGAATCTACACTTTCAGTCATAGCGGAATTAACGATTTCAAAGCCGGTATTGATTAATTCACGGCGCAAAAATTTATCATAAATAAATTGAGCATAATATTCCACATTTGTCAGAGGTGAAGCACTTTCTGCAAGTTTAACCAAATAGGAAAAACCACCTACATCATTTAATGTACCTTGTTGATCAAAATAGTTTTTGAGTGTAACAACATCTGCAACTTGATCACGATTGATCATTTTAGTCATAACTTCGTAGATTTTTTGGTGAGTAGCATCGGCAAAATATTGCGGTTTCAATATTTCTGCTACTTTTTCGTGCAATTTATTGTTTGCCAGCAAAGCACCCAGCAAAGCCTGCTCTGCTTCAATATTTTTCGGAAGTTTCGTAATATCAGGTTTTTCCATCTTTTGTAAAGTCCTCTTGTTAAAGTTAATTGAACTAAACATAGCTAAAAAATAAAATGTTGTTTAGCGAAATATTTTTTTGCTTGTGGATAATGGGTATAAGGTTTATATTCAACTGAAATATGGAGGAAAATATGGATACAAAGCAGAAAATATTGGTAATTGGCGGTGCCGGATATATTGGCAGCCATGTAGTTAAGGCCTTGCTAGAAAATGGCTTTGCCGTTACGGTCTATGATAATCTTTCTACCGGACAAGAAATTAACTTGTTTACTGAGGCAGAGTTTATAAAGGGCGATATTTTGGATGTTCCTCATTTGGAAAAAGTTATGTCCGGCGGTTATGCCGCAGTTGTGCACTTAGCCGCTAAAAAGGCAGTAGGAGAATCGATGGAAAATCCGCAACTTTATGCGACTAATAATCTTAACGGAGCAGTTAATATTATCAATGCCATGGTTAACAATGGGGTTAAAAATTTGGTATTTTCATCCACTGCCGCAGTATTCGGAATGCCGCAATATGTTCCGGTTGATGAAAAACATCCGCTTAATCCGATTAATTTTTACGGTTTTACCAAATTGCAAATAGAAAGGGTAATGGACTGGTTCAGTAATTTGAAAGATTTTCATTACATTGCTTTGCGTTACTTTAACGCAGTCGGTTATGCGGCAGATGGTTCGATTAGAGGAAAAGAAAAAAATCCGCAAAACCTGTTGCCTATTGTGATGGAAGTTTTGACTGGTAAGCGAGATAAATTGCATATTTTCGGTAACAACTATGATACACCTGACGGAACTTGCATACGCGATTACATTCACGTTGAAGATTTAGCTTCGGCGCATGTGGCTGCAATCAAAAAATTATTGCAAGGGGGTAACTCACAATGTTTGAATTTAGGAACGAACAAGGGAACATCGGTTTTGGAAATGGTTGCATCTGCCGAACGCGTAAGTGGCAAGAAAATTAACTATGATTTTGCACCGCGTCGTCCCGGTGATCCGGCAATTTTAGTTGCAACGAGCGAGTCTGCACAACAACAATTGGGCTGGACACCGCGTTATACCGATATTGATGAAATCGTCAAAACAACATGGAATTTGGAAACAAAATGATTGAAATGATAACAAACTTATTTTCCGATATATCAGCGACAACCGGTCATTTATCCCCGTTTTGGCTTTGGACATGGTTCGGCTTGGCGGTAATAGTGCTTTTAGCCGCTGATTTGTTTTGGTTCAATCGCAAAAACGAAGAACCGCATTTTTGGCATACTTTTTGGATTTGTATGGCATATATCGCCGTAGCCTTGTTATTTGGGGCATTTGTGTGGTTAGAAGACGGACCGGAAAAAGGGATGGATTATTTTACCGGCTATTTGCTGGAAAAGAGTTTATCCATGGACAACATTTTCGTAATGTCAATGGTCTTTGCCGCATTGGGAGTGCCGAGTAAATATCAGCATCGAGTATTGTTTTGGGGAATATTGGGTGCATTAGTAATGAGGGGCATTTTAATCGGCGTAGGCGATGCGTTGGTAATTCGTTTCAGTTGGATTCTCTACCTGTTTTCGGCATTTTTGATTTATACCGGAATAAAAATGTTTTTAATGAAAAACGAAGAAATGGTAGATATTAAGGATTCAAAAATCTTTCAACTGGTTTCAAGAATGTTTCATGTAACGCATGAAATACACGGTGAGCATTTTTTTGTTAAGCAAAACGGTAAACATTATATAACTCCGTTGTTTTTTGCTCTTGTCACCATTGAACTTATGGATGTGGTGTTTGCGCTTGACAGTATTCCGGCCATATTTTTGGTAACAACCGATGTTTATGTGGTTTATACCAGTAATATTTTTGCCATTCTCGGCTTACGTGCTTTGTATTTTCTGTTGGCGGCGATTATTGATTAGTTTACATATCTTAATCCGGCAATTTCGATTATTTTGGTTTTCATTGGTGCTAAAATATTCTTAAAAGATACACCTTTGGAAGTACATGAATGGCAATCGCTTACTGTTACCATTGGTCTCTTGGCGGGAGGAATTCTGCTTTCACTTTTCAAGAAAACAGAGAAGGATGTGAGCTAGAAAAAATTTAAGCAGCTATAATTTAGAGATACTTTGCCAGTAACTTATGACGTAATGAATATGATTCTGATGAAGTAATGTCTTACCTTAGAAAAAAACGCCTTTAAGGCGTT
>CADBMG010000134.1 GCA_902795745.1 uncultured Pseudomonadota bacterium | reverse complement strand
TTTATCAAAACCGGCATTACGAGCGGCACTTAAGCCGCCGTTAGGCTGTTTTATCAATTTAACTCTGGCATCTTTTTTCACATATTCATGACATATCTTTTCACTATTATCAGTACTTCCGTCATTAACGAGAATAACTTCTATTTCAGAAAAAGTTGAATATAAAATACTGTCCAGACATTTATTTAAATATCTTTCAACATTATAAACAGGTACGATAACTGATATTTCAGGCTGTTTCTTTAACATATATTTTCCCTAATTTTGTTGTGGTTTAGTCCATGGTTTGCCGCTTAATAAAAAGTCCGGTAATTTTTCGAGAGAAGAAGCTCCGGCTGCCTTGGCATGCCCACCACCACCGAACGCGGCCGCAATCTTAGATACATCAACATTATCTTTATATGTATAAAACGTTATATTCCAGCGATTCCTCTTGTTCATAAAAAAGTTAACCATAAAATCATAACTGCGCAAATTTTCGAGCGAATCAAAAAACTCCGACTGTCCTTGTGCCATATTGGAACAAATGCATTTCAAACCGTTATATTCGCTCTCAAACGCCATTCCGCGCACCAAACGATAATTTTTTTGGCGCACCCACGATAAAATCGCCTGCCCTTTTTCAACCGTAGCCTTAATATCTAGCTCCTCATTAATAATCTGCTGCCATACCTTATCCGTAGGACGATTAACTCCGTATGTTTGGATTGCCAGCTCAAAAGGACGAACCCTTCTGTCTCGCAAATCATAAATATCATTCAATCCCAACAAACGCAAACCTTCCGGCAACTTTTTATCCGGATAAAAATACTGCCATGTCAACACCAAAGCCGCCGTACCAACTTGCCGCAAGCCTTTAATCGGTTCATATTGTCCCGTTGCCATTAATTCTTCATACTCTTTTATAACCGAAATATGATGATCAATCCAAGTAAGGTCTATTTTCTTATTTATTTCCAACATATATTTAATCGGTAATGCAATATCGCAAATTACCAGTTTATCATGCTTTTCAATCTCTTCATACGGAATATCCATATCATGATTCAACCCCATCAATTCCGTTTCCGGAAACATGGTTTTAACAATCGCGGCCGAACCTTTTCCGTCATGATCGGCAATATGGTAAATACAAAGCATAGTTTCTCCTTCTTTTACAGTTCAATCGTCATATTATCATACGCCGGCTCAGCATTATCCGGACATACTTTGCGTGCCTCGTCGTAATCACACTCCGGCCCTAAATGCGTAAATATAACTTTTTGCGGTTTAATAATATCAATATAATGCTTGTTGGTATCCATACCGGCATGATACTCGCCTTCTTCTATCACCGTCAAGGGCATAATCAAAACATTAACATCAATTTTTTGCAAATAAGCCAAAGTTTGTGGCGGAATAATCCTATAATCGGGAATAATCACCAATTCTCCCTTGTTAAATGCATAACCGGTAGTTGTTATCGGATGACCGGCAAACTCTAACGGCACAATTTCAATATTATTTATCTGCATTGGTTTTAAGTATTCCGCAACGTTAGGAATAAGTTTCGGACGATGCGTAATTTCACTGAGCTGTACATCTGCCAGCACATAACCGAAACGATGTCTTATTTCCTCAATATCCCTTTGTGAAGCATAAATATTCAAACCTGCGGCGTTTTCATCGGCTATGGCGCGCAAATCATCAATTCCCATCAAATGATCGGCATGAGTATGCGTGTAAAAAACCGCATCTACACTTTTTATACCGTTTTCAAGCAATTGACACCGCAAATCTGCGGAAGTATCAATCAAATATCTAAACTTACCTATTTCAAGATATATTCCGGCACGAGAACGACGATTTTTAGGATTATCTGGACGACAATTTCCCCAACCTTTTGATATTGTCGGTACTCCGGGAGCAGCTCCACTGCCTAATATAATTACTTTACTCATCAGTTTTTACCTTATTAAACAATGTCAAAAAATTACGCGTGGTAATTTGTGCCATTTCCTCAATTGATACACCTTTAATTTGTGCCAATACTTCTGCTGTATTGACCACAAAAGCCGGCTCATTGCGCTTTCCCCTGTGTGGAACGGGAGATAAAAACGGAGAATCTGTCTCAATCAATAAACGATTCAGCGGAATTGAGGCAAAAATGTTACGCAAATCTTCACTTTTCTTAAATGTAATAATACCGGAAGCAGATATATAAAACCCAATATCAAGCGCAGCTTTACATAATTCCGAGGAAGATGAAAATCAATGCAACTCACCTTTAATAGGTTTCTCTTTATAACCATTGATTAAAATATGCATCCAATCCTTACCAGCATCTCGATTGTGAATGATAAGCGGTAAATCAGATTCTTGTGCAGCTTTAATATGTTCTTCTAATACTTTGATTTGACTATCTTTTATATCTGAATTATAATAATAATCCAAACCACATTCGCCAATACCTACAACATAAGGAGAAGATGCTGCCTCCAACAATTCGTTTGCGGTCAAATTATTATACTTATCTGCCAGTTCAGGATGAACACCTACTGTGGTATATATATTTTTATTATTCTTGCAGAATTCAACTATTTCCTTTGTTTTGGCAATATCATCACTGACATCCAAAATATACTTAACCTTCATCTGCCGCGCTCTTGCAACAACACTATCTCTATCCGCGGAAAATTCTTCACTGTTAATATGGCAATGGCTATCCGTAAACATTACAACACCTTACATATATCAGATAATAATGTAATCAGCATCATTCGCTTATCCATATTGACTGTTGCACAATCGGTAAACATTTTTTCCGCCTCTACTTTACACTGATATAGAGCTTCAACATCTTGACAAGACGACATATTTTCCTTAAACACCTTCATCAATAATTCTTCCAATAGTGAAAATTTATCGGAATCTGTCGCCATTTTAGTGCAAAAATCAAGCAGTTGCGATGTTTTAAACTTCTGTTTGGCATATAAAATTTCACAAAGTTCATCATAGATAGTAAAAGCCTGCAAATCAGCATACAAAATGGCTTTACCTATGCTTCCGTTACTCATTTCGACCAACTTGGCAATTGTCGCTTCACTCAGTTCCGAGCGATAACGCCTCAACAATCCGGCAACATCTTGATTTTGCAATGCTTTCATTGGTAACTTAGCACATCGCGAACGAATGGTCGGTAACAATGTACCTATGTTATGACTAACCAATAACAAAATAGTCTTTGCCGGCGGTTCTTCAAGTATTTTCAATAATGCATTCGCCGCATTTTTATTCATGTCATCAGCACTATCAACAATTACTACGCGCCAGCCGTCATTAAACGAAGTTTTGCTCAAAAATTCATTAACTTTGCGTACATCATCAACCCGAATAAAGGCCGATTTCCGTAATCCGGATAATTCATCTTCAGTAATAACCTCGCCTTTTTTAATCGCATTTAATATCTTTTTGCGATCAGTTTCTATATAATCACGCTCCAAAACCATCAAATCCAGAGCCGATCCGTTAGCTATCTGTTGAAATATCGTTGTATTTTCAGCAATTTGCAATGACTTCACTTCATTTTTATTTTTTGCTTCACCATTTAACAAAAAGCGAGCAATCCGATAGGCCATTGTCGCTTTACCTATCCCCTTAGGACCATGTAAAATCCATGCATGATGAAGGTTACCGCTTCGCCACGCTTGCAAAAATATATTTTCGGCCTCAGCTTGTCCAACAATATAATTATTATTTTGTGGTGTTATCACTGAATTTTCCGACATCTTACGGCTTTAACCTTTCTTCAACAACTTTTACAATCCGTTGGTGTAACGTTTCAATATCCGTATCGGCATTAATCACGACACAACGCTCAGGCTCACGCTTGGCAATTTCTAAAAATCCATGCCGCAAATTATTGTGAAAATCAATCTGCCGACTTTCAAAACGCAATTCCTTACTTTCCATAGAGGCTGCTTTGGCAAAGGAACGAGCCATTCCTACTTCCGGCGGCATATCTAATATCAAAGTCAAATCCGGCTTAAAATCTCCCGCAACAATTTGATACATATTTTGCAAAGTTGCGTAATCAATCCGTTTGTTATAACCATAATACTGATATGCTTCTGTTGAATCGGCATATCTGTCACTGATAACCCATTTTCCCTCATTCATTGCCGGCCAAACCAGCTTCGTCAGATGTTGCCTTCTATCGGCATAATAAAGCAGACATTCGGTAATAGGATCAAATTTATCCTTATCTCCCGTTACCAATAATTGACGTAAAACTATTCCTTCCGGTGTTCCTCCGGGCTCTTTAGAAAGCAGAGTTTCTATCCCTTTTGCCTGCAAATAAGCCTGTAACAACTTGGATTGCGTTGATTTTCCGCATCCTTCTCCACCCTCTAAGGTAATAAACTTACCTTTCATCTATTTAGCCCCGAAAATAAAGTATTTCACATTAGCCCAAAATCTGCCTAAAAGTCCGACTTCATCAACATTTTCTGCCGCCACTAAAGGAACATACAATGGATTTTGGCCATGAATTTTTATCTTCATTTTACCGATTTCTTGTCCGGCAACAATAGGAGCCTTAACCGGTTCATCAAATTCCGCTTTGGCTTTTACATTATCTGTTTGGCTCAAATGAATAGTTTTCAAAACATCTTTTGCTACCGTTAAGTTAACAGAAGGTTTAACGCCATACCAAACTTTTGCTTGGGAAATTATATCCCCGCTATTGAACAGCTTAAAGTTGTCGAATTCTCTAAATCCCCAGCTCATCAAACGCTCAGCTTCTTCCGAACGTTCTTTATTACTGCTCATACCGCTCATCACCTCAATCAAACGGCGATTACCTTTGGTTGCCGAAGCATTCAGACAAAATCCGGCTTCTTCGGTGTGTCCGGTTTTCAAACCGTCTGCCCCTTTCATGGTATATAACAGCGGGTTACGATTACCCTGTTTGATATTGTTGTAGGTAAAATCCTTTTCACTAAAATAATGGTACAAATCCGGAAATTCGCGAATAATATGCTGTGATAATATCGCTAAATCTTCCATCGACATTTTTTGATCGGGATGCGGAAGACCTGTCGAATTGGCAAAACTACTGTTTTTCAGTCCCAGCTCATGCGCAGTTTTGTTCATCAAAAGGGCAAAATCTTCTTCCGAACCGGCAATATTTTCCGCCACCACAATACAAGCATCATTACCGGATTGAATTACAATTCCTTTAATTAAATCCTCAACACTCACTCTGTCGCCGATGGCTAAGAACATTGTAGAACCTCCGGTTGCTGCTCCGCCTTTACGCCATGCATTCTCACTAACCGTAAATATATCATCAAGTCTTACACTGCCGTCTTTAATTCTGTTCATTAAAATATAAACGGTCATAAGCTTGCTCATAGATGCCGGCGGCACTGCCTCGGTAATATTTTTTTCAAACAGATACTCTCCCGTATCATAATCCATTAAAATGGCATTGCGCGCTGCTGTTTCAAATGCTTGAGCATTAACCGCACCGATTATTCCGCTCAAAAGCAAAACCAGTCCCATTTTCTTATTCATCTGTTTTCTCCTACTTTTTAACAATATTTGCATCTTTTATGCCGTAATATGTAAGCTTAGCCTTAGTTACCGTCGCTTCTTCTTTTTGCCCGTAAGGGCCAATAACCACGCGATAAAACGTCTTGCCGTTAACATCAACATTCATAATGTGAGCACTGCCGTATTCTTTAACACGTACCAGTTGCTGATGTGCTAAGTCATAGCGTGAAAAAGATCCCACGTGAACATAATAACCTTCGGCAGATTGGTACCCTTTTGCTACCGCTGTTTGCGGATTTTGTGCCGCCTGAGCATATATGCCGGCGTTTTCCGTTACTTTGGCTGTTGCACTCATCTTACCGTATTCGCCGGATTTTTGCCCACCGTCAGCTGCCGCCGCCGAACCGTATGCTACCGGTTTTGAAGCAACATCGGACGGTTGATATTTTCCTACTTCAAACGTTTTGCCTCCGGCACTGGCATAAATTGCCGCCATTTTTTCCTCTTCCTCTTCGCCAGCTTTTTGTCTTTCTGCTGACGATTCATATAAAGAATGCGCCGGTTTTGCACTTTCTGCCGCCTTCAATGCCGCATCTTTATCCGCCTGAGGTTCATTAAGCATTGCCGCTTTCAGAGCCTTACTTTCTTTTTCCAGAATTTCAACTTTGACCTTTGTGGTACCTTGTCCCATATAGCCCAACAATTGCGCTCCGTGTTTTGATAAATCTATAATTCTGTCTTTAACATACGGACCACGATCATTAACTCTTACCACAATTGAACGTCCATTTTGCAAGTTGGTAACTTTAACAATACTCGGCAACGGCAATGTACGGTGTGCCGCGGTCAGCGTATTCATATTATACCGCTCTCCGTTTGCCGTTACTTTACCGTTAAAATCCTCTCCATACCATGAAGCAATGCCGGTTTCGGTATAGTTATAATCTTCCTTCGGATAATACCAGCGACCGGCAATTTGATACGGATTTCCTACTTTATAGATACCACCATAGTTTTTGATAATCTCAGCTTGCGCTTGCGGCGAAAGTCCTGCTAATTCCGGAGTTCCGGTAGCACAAGAAGAAAGCGATGCAACCGCTGCCATTAAAATTAAAATCTTTTTCATATAGTTCATATTCATCAATTTACTCTAATTAAATTATGTCGCAACAATAATGTTTTTTACATATTTCCGCAAGCATTTTCGCATACTTATGCATATTTACTTATTCTTTGGTCGTTTTGCCGGCAAAACCGTTGCCAAGCCTGATTTAGAACTATAATTTTGCACTTTTTTCAGCAATCTGTAATCAGGATAACCGTCTTGCGGTAATTTTGCAGCTTTTTGCAATGCCTTTACCGCCTCTCTGGTTTGCGAACCCAACTTGCCATCTTCCTTAATGTTTTTCTTGAAATATCTATTGTAAAACTTTTGAATTTGCAATATTTCTTCACTGTTCATTGTATATTGTTGCGCGGCAACCAAAGGTGTCCACTTTTTATCATCATCAGCGGCATAATCAGCAAGCATTACAACCGCTAGTGCATAATTGTCGGAATGATTCCAAATCATCACCCGATTAAAGTTACTCATTACCAGATAAGCCGGACCTTTTCGACCGTCTGGCAGCATCAATGCCGCTTTCATATCGTCGCCATAAGGCAATTCTCTACCGCCGTAAGTCTTAACACCGGCTTTTTTCCATTCGGCGATGGTTTTATAATTTTTGCGACCGACATCTTTAAGTTCAACATCCCATGGCAATTGTACTCTTGTACCCCACGGCTCGTTTTTCTTCCATCCGAGTTTAGTCAGATAATTTTCAGCTGATGCCAATGCGTCAGGAAAGGAATTCCATATATCTGGAACTTTATCTCCGTCAAAATCAACCGCATAATGAATATACGTTGACGGCATAAATTGGAAATGCCCCATTGCTCCGGCCCATGAACCGCGGATTTTTTCTCCTGTCAACTGATGTTTTTCCATAATTTTCAATACGTTATACAATTCGTTTTTGAAAAACTCCGAACGACGGTTTTTATAACTTAAATTAGTCAAACTATCAATCAGGTTATATCTTCCCTTGTTTTGCCCGAAGTTGGTTTCAACTCCCCAAAATGCTACCATATAATTGAGCGGAACATTATATTCATCTTCTATATTCTGATATTTTTTCTTCAAAATTTTATACTGTTTGCGAGCTTCTTTAACACGTTCTTTATTTACCAAACGATTAACATAAGCACATGTTGTCAGCACGAATTCGGTTTGTTTTTTATCTTGCTGTACTACTGCCGACACCGGATGATAATAATTTTTTCCTTTATAAGCCACATCCAATGTTTTTTGACTGATTCCTCGTGATAACATCTCTTTTTGTAATCCGTTCAACCATGTTGTCCATTCTTTCGGTGGTGTAACAGATACAGCTTCTGCCTGCGCCGGTTGCACATTTGAACAACCACTGATGCCTAAAATTATCAAAATCAATGCCCAAACTCGGATTTTTTTCATCATATCAGCCTCTAAAACCATAAAATTTTGTTCAGTATAGCCGATTTTTGCGTCACGTTAATTAAAAACACATAAAAATCCACAGGTGGGAAATACAAAAAAGGAGGCTGCCGCTAAGCAGTCTCCTCTCTTCAATCAATGTGCAAGCCCCATCTTCTCCAGCAGCTCTTGCTCGGAGGTGTGGAGGTTGCCGTAGATGACGGTTGTCATCTTGCTCGTGAAAATGCTCAGAGCCTTGTCACGGACATCT
>CADBMG010000133.1 GCA_902795745.1 uncultured Pseudomonadota bacterium | reverse complement strand
GAGAGCCTTTTCTATAGAACCCCCAGTTTACTGGGGGATATCTATTCATTGCATAAACTATATACCACTTTTAATGCATCGGCTGCAGAGGAGGTAATTCCTCCGGCATATCCGGCCCCTTCACCGCAGGGATATATACCGCGGATGTTACATTGCATTGTTTCATCACGTACAATGCGTACCGGTGAAGATGAACGAGTTTCAACTCCGGTTAATACTGCGTCATAGTAGTCAAATCCATGCAATTTTTTTGCCATTTCACAAATACTTATGCACATTGTTTCATGAATTACATGAGGTAAAACAGTGCGCAAATCAGTCCAAACAACACCAGGTTGATACGACGGTAATACATCTCCACCGTGTTTACTTGCTTTGTTTTGTAGAAAATCACCTACTAACTGAGCCGGTGCAAAATAATTTTTACCTCCGGCACAAAAAGCCGCTTCCTCCAAACGGCGTTGAAAGTACATTCCCGCTAACGGCTCATCACTTCCGAAATCTTTGTTATCCACCCCGACCAAAAGCGCAGCATTGGCATTAGCTTTATCACGAGCAAATTCGCTCATTCCGTTAGTAACGACACGTCCTTTTTCTGAGGCAGCGGCAACCACGCAACCTCCCGGACACATGCAGAATGTGTAAGCGGAACGACCGTTAGGCAGATGCACGGCAAGTTTATAGTCCGCCGCACCCAAATAGGGGCTATCGGCATATTTTTTACCATATTGGGCAATATTAATCATAGATTGTTTATGTTCGATGCGTGCGCCAACCGAAAAAGGTTTTTGCTGCATATAAATACCTGATTTTAAGAGCATTTCAAACGTATCGCGGGCACTGTGACCAATGGCTAAGAATAATTTACTGGCTGTCAGTTCATATATTTTATCTTCAGAGCAAATTTTCACGGCTTGTAATTTTTCATTTTTAATGATTAAACCGCATAGCTTGCTATTAAAGCGATATTCTCCGCCCAAACTGATGATTTTGTGGCGAATATTTCGTACGATTTTACGTAAGTTATCTGTTCCGATATGAGGTTTAGCCAGATAAAGAATTTCCTCCGGTGCACCGGCAGCATAAAGCTCTTGCATAACTTTGTGCGTAAATTTATCTTTTTTTATGCCGGTCATTAATTTGCCGTCAGAAAATGTTCCGGCACCACCTTCGCCGAATTGGACATTTGATTCCGTATTAAGTGTTGATTTATTCCAAAAAAGTTCGACCTGAGAATGTCGAGTGTCTACATCAGCTCCGCGTTCAATTATAATCGGCTTTAATCCGGCTTCGGCGAGAGCCAAACCGGCAAACATACCGGCGGGACCGCTGCCTATGACAAGCGGTCTGTTACCGTCATCCTTAATTTTGAAGCGTAAGGTTTCAGGCTCATTTAACAGCTCAATATCTTTATTTGCTATAATATTGTTCTCTGTGCTGCAATCAATGCTATATACAAAGTGCACATTATTTTTATTGCGGGCATCAACAGATTTTTTAGATATTTTAAAATTGTTCAACTGTGCAGGTTGACAATTAAGTTTTTGTGCCGCAACATGCTTAATTTGCTCCGGTTTAGCATCAAGAGGTAATGACAGGTTATTAAGCCGTAACATATATGTATCTCCAAAATCTTGGAGTTATCATACAGCAAAAAAATAAATCTGCAATAGTTGTTTAAGATTTATCGTGCGGTAAAACAGTTTCTGTCGGAGTTTCGCTGTCAAATAGCAGATGCCACAAAGCACCGCGATACATCCAAAGATTAATGATACCTAAAACTGCCGCCAAAGAACCAAACAGATACATCATATAATACCAGTTCCACGAGCTTGCACCCAGTAGAACATCTTGATGATAAACACGTAAATATCCGAGCGAAACAATGGTTAATGCAAATGCCGCCATAAACGCCAATGTCCAGATGCGTCGCACAACGGCTTTGTCGACCATTAAAACTGTCATTAAATATACAAAAATCAAAGCAATCAGCAAATATATTTCCATATTTTTTCTCCTCAATAATAGGTATAAATATGCTTGAAATCAATAATTTCAATTACTGCGTCAAAAATTCCAGTCGCTGATTTTCTGCTTGACAAGATTTGAAAAATGTCTACTATTATAGACAAATATTTATTATTAATTTTATTATATATGAAAAAAGTTAGTACAAGAACGATTTGGCCGGTTGATGAGCCTTGCCAAATCGCCTATCGAGATCCGATAGCCGGTTATTTGTGGCTTCGCCCGTATATAGATGTACGGAAAAAGTCAAAAATCTGGGGCATTGCCTTAGGTGACAATATAGTGTTTAAGCTGACGCACGAGTCTGATGGTGATTGGTATATAGCCAGTACGATGATGGACAAGTTGAGTCGAGCTAAAATGCCGGATTCTTCTGAGTTGGAACTTGCCGAAATGCATCGTACAACCTTTGATAATGTTGTTCTGCAGTTACGCAAACTTGGTGTAGATGCTGAATTTTGGCGTAACGGTTGGTACTGGTCAAGCGAAGACAGTGGAAAAAAAGCCGTTGTTCTCGACATGGCTTGCGGCAAATTCGAATTGGTGGCCAAAAACATGAAGAATGGTTACGTTCGCCTTATCAGTCGCTATCTGACAGCCAAACCTGAGGATATCGGTTACAATCTTGCCTATCTGCGCAATGGGCGTTTTGAGGTAGCAACTGATTTTCGGGCAGAGCTGAAAGATAAGCTGTGGGGTATGCAGATTAACATGGGCTATATGAGCCTTCGACAAGAGTCAGAAAAGCGAACCTTTTTCCAAATGGAAAATTTGGGGAAGGTAACAAACGAGAACGACCTGTTTGCTTTCGATTTGCCTTACCTCAAACAAGTTGAAGAGGTGGCTAAGTATCATTCTGATATCAATGAGGCTTTGGCGAAGATTTCAGCTTATGGCGTAGATGTCGACCTTGTCAAAATGAACGACATTTGGTGGATAACCAAAGACCGCCGAATGATGGCAGACTCCACCGGTTTTGTTACCTTCGGCAATCGTTACATCAGGGGTGATGAGCTTTGCACTTGCCGCCTGTGGGGGTATAATCTCAAAGGCACGGTCGTGATTTAACTTTAACGAAAAGAACTTCAAAAACTTATTGTTTTTGAGGTTCTTTTTGTATATAGTGCAGGCAAAAGGGAGTAAAAAATGCAACTAAGTGCTAAATATCAAGCCGTATTGGAAATAATGCAAAAAGTGTGGCAAGATCAGTATCCTGCCGACAACATCATCAAAGAATATTTACGTAACCGCAAATATATAGGTTCAAAGGATCGTAAATTCATAACCAATACCATTTGGGATGTTATTCGGCATCGCAGTCGTTTGGAGTTTGATTGCGGATGCTGCGAGCCGCGGTTGTTGCTTTTGGCTTATTTACAGCAAAAAGGCGAAGATTTGGATATTGCCGCCGATGGTTCGGAATATGGTTTGGCGGTTGTCGATAAAATAGAAAAACAAGCGTTGCAACACTTGCGACAAGACATCTATCCGCCGGAAATTGAATATGAATGCCCGAAATGGTTATATGAAAAAATCAATAATCCGGCATTAGTAGAATCATTAAATAACACGGCACCGGCAGATATTCGTGCTAATTTCATCACAAGAGAAGATGCAAAAAACAAGTTACAGAAGGAAGGATTGTTCTTTTCGTTTTCGCCATATTCTCCTTATGGTTTGCGTTCTGCCGAGCGTATCAATTTGCAAAATTGCGTGGCTTATCAGAACGGCGAGATTGAAGTGCAAGATGAAGCATCGCAGTTGGGGGCGATTTTATGCGATGTGAATGTGGAACAGAAAATAATTGATTATTGTTGCGGAGCAGGGGGTAAAAGTCTGCTTTTGGGAATGATTTTGAATAATAAAGGAATTATTTATGCCCATGACAAAAATCCGCAGCGTATGGAAACACTAAAACCACGTGCCGAGCGTTTGGGAATTAAAAATATTCAAACAATAGAAAAACTTAAACCAAGCGATAAATTTGACCGCTTTATTATTGATGCTCCTTGTTCGGGTAGTGGAACATGGCGTCGTTCGCCGGATGCCAAATATCGTCTGACACCAAATCAATTAAAAGCCATAGAACAGGCACAGGAAGAAATTTTGGATATTGCCGTCAATCATGTAACCCCAAGCGGGCGCATTGTTTATATGACATGTTCGGTATTGCCGGAAGAAAATGAAGAACGTATAGAGGCATTTTTACAAAAATATCCGCAATTTGAAACAGTTAATATGGAAAAATTGTGGGAGCGTAAATTGGAGCATCCGTATCCGTTAATTGAAACAAGGTGGCTTAAATGCTCGCCGCAAGCGACCGGAACAGATGGATTCTTTGTTTGTGAATTGCAACGAAAATAAATTTTTAGCCAAAAGTCAAAAAATATATTGACAAATAGAAAAAAATATCGCATAATGCGTATTATCTATTTGATTTTCCGTAACAATATATTTGTTTTTGTTTATTAATCCGCATGAGTGCGGTTTTAATTTTTTATTTGTCATATTTGCATATTCCTTTGTTTTGTAAGATTTTTCAGCTCCTTTAAGGTTGTTTATAATACGCATTATGCGAAGCAACAGTAAATAAAGGAGGAGAAAAATGAGTGATATTGAGGAAACAAAAAGGCTAGAGCAAGGGGTCGATGTCAATGTTCGTGATGGGTATGCCTTGCAAGTTGCTTATAATATGGAGCAAATGAGAAAAAAGGCTTGGAAACAATTCGAAGAGACGAGTGAAGAACCAAGTGGTTCTTACCGTCGTGATTTATGGGCTGTTAAGCAATTAGGAGAGCATTTATATCAATACAATACAGGGTACGAATATAAAGATGGTTCTTCAGAAG
>CADBMG010000132.1 GCA_902795745.1 uncultured Pseudomonadota bacterium | reverse complement strand
GGATTCGAACCAACGACACGCGGATTATGATTCCGCTGCTCTAACCAACTGAGCTACCCCGCCATAGGCAAAGTAACATTTACATTATAAAATTTGAGTTGTCAATACCTATTTTCTATTCTCTGTATTTTTTTTATTTACGGCAAATATTATATCGGGAAAAACAGCTTGATTTTTACCGCATATAAGTTATAATGCACGCAATTTGTTTGATTGATACGGAAAGGACTGTTTTTTATGCTTAATCCTAAAAATAATGCGGCAACAATGCGTAACGCCGTATTGGTTAATGTGGCAAGAAGTTTTTTGCAGCATAATTTGGAAAATATTGATGAAGTTCCTAATCTTATTGTGCCTGATGATGAGCCGGCTAAGCGTGGTTCTTTGGGGCGAGACAGATTGGTGGTAAAGGGACAATGTTTGGCGGCTATGGGCTATACCCCGAGTTGGCAACCGCTCAATGAGCCATTATCTTCTTTTATTAGTGATGCCTTAAAACGTACTGAGCCGCTGAAAGCTACGGTTTCGGTAATTAGAGAAGCTTGCAACGCTTGTATTGCCAAACGTTATGTCGTTAGTGACCAGTGTCAAACCTGTTTTGCTCGTCCTTGTGAGGTCAATTGTCCTAAAAAGGCCATAAATGTTACCGATAAAGCTCATATTAATCAGGATTTATGTATTAAATGCGGCATTTGCTATTCAAACTGTCCGTATCAAGCTATTCACAAAGATCATGCTCCTTGTGAAGATGCTTGTCCGGTGGGCGCACTTAGTAAAGATGGTGACGGTAAAGAATTCATTGATCAAGATAAGTGCATTTCTTGTGGTAAGTGCATACTCTCATGTCCTTTCGGAGCCATTGTTCACAATTCGCAAATGCTTGATGTTTTGAATATGTTGAAAAATAGCTCGCGGCAAAAGGTTGCCATGTTAGCACCGGCTGTTATCGGTCAATTCGGTAACGATATAGGTAAAGTCATAACGGCATTCAAAAAGCTTGGATTTGACGAAGTTGTTGAAGTAGCGCAAGGTGCCGATGTTACAACGCGCACCGAAGCAGCGGAGTTTATTGAACGTATGGAAAAAGGTGCATCGTTTATGACAACCTCTTGCTGTCCGGCATGGGTAGCGGCAACCGAAAAGCATATTCCTGAGATAAAACCGTTTGTGTCAACTGCCGGCAGTCCGATGTATTACATTGCCGATATTGTAAAAAAACGCAATCCTGATTGTATTGCCGTATTTGTCGGACCATGTTTGGCAAAGCGTTTGGAGGCGGAAAAAAATCCGAATGTGGATTATGTGTTGATTTTTGAAGAAGCACAAGCCATGTTGACCGCGGCTGATATTGATGTATCATCGCAAGAAGCTGAGACATTTACGGTCGCGTCATCGGCACAAGGTCGGCGGTTTCCTGTTTCTGGCGGTGTTGCCGGTGCAGTTGCGTATGTGGTAGGAGATAAGGCAGAATACAAACCGGAACGTATTGATGGTTTAGACGCAGATGCAATTAAAAAATTAAAGCGTTATGCCAGTGTTGCTCCAACGGATTTCAATATGATTGAAGTAATGTGCTGTGAAGGCGGATGTGTTGCCGGTCCTGGAACTACCTGTATGGCAAAAAAAGCTGCTTTAATGGTGGAAAATTATGTTAAAACAAGTGAAAATATCGAGAAATAAGTTATGGAAAAAATATCGTCGCAAAAATTGGTTGAGATTTTAGGCTGTAATTTGCAGCAAGTAGCCGATGTTACAATTGATAACGTTTCTACCGATAGCAGAAATGTATCTCCGTCATCGCTTTTTATTGCACTTAAAGGTGAACGTTTCGACGGACACGATTTTGTTAAAAATGTTATGGCGCAAGGTTGTCAGTTAGCAGTTGTTGATCATTTGATTGACGGGGTTGCTGCAAATAACCAGTTGGTTGTTGAAGATACTCTTAAAGCATACGGTAAAATCGGGGCTTATAATCGTAGTTTGTACAAAGGAACAGTTATCGGTTTAACTGGAAGTGCCGGTAAAACCACCAGCAAAGAAGAAATTGCATTTTTATTGCGCCAATTTGGTAGTGTTTACGCCACCAAAGGTAACCATAACAATTTTATCGGTGTGCCGCAAAGCTTGTGTGAGCTGGATATGAATAGCCGTTATGCCGTAATTGAAATGGGGATGAGCGCCAAGGGCGAAATATCCTATTTAACAAGTTTGGTAAAGCCTGATGTGGCGGTAATCACCAATGTTTATCCGATGCATATAGAATTTTTTGCCAGTTATGAAGGTATAGCTCACGCCAAGGCGGAAATATTCGAAGGATTGCCGGAAAAAGGTGGTATTGCCGTAATTAATGCGGATTCTGATTTTGCCGATATTTTAGAACAAACGGCAAAAGAACATAATGCCAAAGTTATTCTGTTCGGAAAAGATTATCAGCCTTTGGCAAAATTCGTTACTCAGGAGCAGGGAGAACAATATAAATATAACGCGTGGTGTGCGCTTAAAACTATTGAAGCTCTCGGACTTGATGTTCAAAAAGCGGCTGAATATATCAAGGATTTCGGCGCGCTTGAAGGACGAGGCAAACAACATTTGCTCAAATTGCCACATGGCGGACAATATACCTTGATTGATGACAGTTATTCCGGTCAGCCCGAAGCAATGAAATTGGCAATAAAAGCACTGGATAAAGCACATTGTTCAGGCAGAAAAATTGCGGTGCTGGGAAAAATGGCCGAATTGGGCGATACATCAAAGGCTCAACATCAATCTGTCGGGCAGTTGTTGGCTAAGACGAATATTGATATTATAGTGGGTGTATGTCCTGAAATGCGCGATATGTTGGCTCAATTGCCATCATCAAAGACACAATATTATTTTGATAATAAAGAAGGGTTGGCTGATTTTTTGCAAAATAAGCTCTTGCAAAACGGCGATAAACTTCTTATAAAAGGAGCCAGATATTCGTCAAAACTGTATCAGGTAACTGAAGAATTATTGAAAACGGGAGAATAAACAGATGAAGTGTCCTTTTTGCGGTTGTGAAGAAACTCAGGTTAAAGATTCGCGTAATACCGATGACAATACTTCTGTTCGTCGGCGCAGAGAGTGTCCGGAGTGCGGTTCACGTTTTACCACATTTGAACGTGTACAATTGCGGGAATTGATTGTGGTTAAACGTAACGGTGAACGTACATTGTTTGATAGAGATAAATTGGAAAAATCAATAACTTTGGCTGTACGTAAACGTCCTATTTCCGCAGAAAGAGTAGAAAAAATCGTTAATTCTTTGCAGCGAAAATTCGAAAGTTCCGGCGAAACGGAAATTACCACCGAGCAAATCGGCGAAAGTGTTATGGAGGCATTGTCACGTTTAGACAATATTGCTTATATTCGTTTTGCTTCGGTTTATAAAGATTTTCGCAGTTTGCAAGACTTGAATGACTTTGTGGCAACAATCGAAAAATTGACTATACCGAGCAATGACACTAATATAGGGGAAAGTTAAAAATGACTAAATTTGTATCACAAAAAATCAAAATGAAATCGGGTGCACGTCTTGCCGCAGTGCAAGCCAATTATATGTTGGCATTCAGCGGGCTGCCGGTTGACGAGGTTATTGATGATTTTGTGCAAGGAAAAGTAGGGCGTTTTGCCATAGATAATCAGCAAGATGAAAATGTTGAAAAATTGGTGGAACTCGGACCAATTGATACAGGTTATTTTGAAAAATTGGTGCGTGGAGTACAATCGCGCAAAGAAGAACTTGAAAGATCACTCAATCTGTTTTTGCACGGCGAATGGGCTTTCGAAAAAATGAACGGAACTATGCAAGCCTTGCTCCTGTCTGCGGTTTACGAGCTGACGGCAACACCAGATGTTGATACAAAAGTTCTTATTCAGGAATATGTTGATTTGGCATATGCGTTTTTTACCAAAAACGAACCGAAAATGGTTAATGCGCTTTTGGATCAAATAGCTCATAGTGTACGGTGATAATAATGAGTGTGTTGAAATTGTATGAATATCCCGACGTAGTGTTACGTCAGAAATGCGAAAAAGTTACGACTGTTGATGATGAATTACGCCGTTTTTTAGATGATATGTTAGAGACTATGTATGCCGATAAAGGGTGTGGTTTAGCGGCACCGCAAGTCGGTTGTACCAAGCGGGTAATTGTATTGGATCCAAATCCGAGTGACGAAGATTTAAGCGCACGTCAACCGATGTTTTTAATTAATCCGGAAATAATCTGGCGTTCAGAAGATACAGTTTTCTTTAATGAAGGATGTTTGTCATTGCCGGAACAACGGGCTGAAGTAGAGCGTTTTGCCAAAGTGCGAGTGCATTATGTTGATTATAATGGTGTTGAGCAGGAAATTTTGGCAGATGATTTATTAGCAATTATTTTGCAGCACGAAATCGACCATTTGGATGGTATTCTTTATATTGATCATTTGAGCCGTCTAAAACGTTCTCGTTTGCTTAACAAACTCGAAAAATATCGCTTGGAATGCAATAGAAAACAGATATCTCATGATAAACAAGAGATATCTGTATAAAGATAATTTTATGCAAGTTTAATTTGCTTTTTTCAGTTCATTATATATTTCTATATAATCGCGGACTTTTTCTGTTGCTACATCGATTTGTTCTCCGCATAGTTTCATATACATCAAACGCACCAAATCGGCCTTTTCACGTGGTTGTAATGTATGATTAGTATCAATAATCCACTGTTCCAAGTTTTCCAATATTATAGTTAGGAGTTCCGGATTAATGGCTGCAGAGCCGGCAACAACCGGTAACGTCAAATCCGTCAGTTCTTGCTCATC
>CADBMG010000131.1 GCA_902795745.1 uncultured Pseudomonadota bacterium | reverse complement strand
GACGCGCCAGACTCAAAATCTGGTTCCCTCGGGAGTGGGAGTTCGATTCTCCCCGGCCCTACCAAAGAAGAAAATGCTTGTAAATCAACGATTTGCAAGCATTTTTTTGTTTAATATCAAAGTGATGATGTAAAAAAAGCCTTCGGAGAAAATATCTCGGAAGGCTGTAATTGTGTCAGGGAAAATAAAAGCGAACTTTTTCGTTACTAAAAAGCATTAGGGTCATTTTTTCTTCATCATATCCGATGAAATCAATGCCGTCAGGATAGAGAACTTTTAAAAACGGCTTACCATTAAATAGATAAATGTAATATTTGCCATTTTTAAGCAGATAGTACATACCTAAATCGTCGGCCACAAGTCCGAAATCATCAGCTTTTTCTTCCAACAAACGCCACTGGTTTTGGTAAAAAACAGATATTTTACCGGTAATAGAACAGCACATTGCAAAGTCTTCATACGGACTGACAACGATTTTTTGTTGTTCATCCTTAATAAGTTGACTTTTTTTGAGCCAATACAGGCTGTGATTTCCTAAGCCGTCTACAATGAGAAAGTCACCGATAAGTCTTATGTCATTGCTGATAAAAGCATTCGGACAGTCGATTAACTTTCCGTTTTTACGGTAAATCATCCAACGGCTACCTTCTTCGGAAAGTTCCGCATGAACAACAGCAAAGTATTCATCGTTGTAGCGGATATCGCTGCAATCATGGAAACGACGAATAATTTTTGCACCATCCCATACAATCAAATCAAACGCCTGCGGACTACGTGTTTCTTGGATAAGCGCGCATTTCGACATTGGTAAAATTTTGATTTCAGAGTGATTTACATCAGTAATTTTACTACCATCGAACGATCTTATCTGATTTTGTAGTACCAGCAGATTGTATTCGGGGTAAATATCAATCTTTTTTTGATTTTGTGCCCAACTTACCGCTTCGGCAGTACCGCGTAAATCAATTTTGTACAGGCTGAATCTTCCCTCTTTTTCAACAACCAATAAGTTGGCTTGACTAATAAAATTATAATTCATAAGCATAAAAATTAATTAATAATAAAACAAATTGGCGGCATATTATTCCTTTGTTTGCAATTTGTCAATAATGATTTAGAATGAGGCGTAAAAGTTGGGCTTAAACTTATAAATATCTTGATTTTTAGGTTAGTTATGCTATAAACGGCGCAGTGTTTTAACTTAAACCAATATAAGGATATAAATATAATGTCTGAAGCTAAAATGAAAATGATGGATGCCAATGAAGCTTGTGCTTCGGTAGCGCATCGTATGAATGAAGTTTGTGTAATTTATCCGATTACTCCGTCATCTCCGATGGGAGAGTGGGCAGATGCTTGGTCGGCGGCAAAGCAGAAAAATATTTGGGGAGTTTCTCCTGATATTCAAGAGATGCAGTCGGAAGCAGGTGCGGCAGGTGCGTGCCATGGTTCTCTGCAAGCTGGTGCTTTAACTACAACATTTACAGCATCACAAGGTTTGTTATTGATGATACCGAATATGTATAAAATTGCCGGAGAATTGATGCCGTTTGTTATGCATGTAGCAGCACGTTCTTTGGCTTATCATGCACTTTCCATTTACGGTGATCACTCCGATGTTATGGGTTGCCGTCAAACCGGTTTTGCCATGTTGTGTTCAAACTCTGTACAGGAAGCCGGCGATATGGCGGCTATTGCTCAAACATCTACGTTGCGTTCACGCGTTCCGTTTATGCACTTTTTCGATGGTTTCCGTACCTCACATGAAATTAAAAAAGTAAAGTTGCTTTCGGATGATGATTTGAGGGCTATGCTGAAAGACGTTAATTATAAGTTTAACGCTGAACATGCATTGCGTCCGGAAGCTCCGGTTATTCGCGGTACGGCACAGAATCCGGATGTATTTTTTCAAGGCAGAGAAGCTGCTAATTCGTACTATGACAAAGTTGAAGGTATTGTTCAACAAGAGATGGATAAGTTTGCAGCCATTACCGGTCGCCAATATCACGTTGTTGACTATGCGGGAGCAAAAGATGCCGAGAATGTTGTGGTTGTAATGGGCTCAGGTGCCGAAACGGTTGAAGAAGCTATTGAATATTTGAATGCACATGGTGCAAAATTAGGTGTTTTGAAAGTTCATCTTTATCGTCCGTTCCCAACCGAATCTTTCTTAAAAGCTTTACCGCAAACGGTAAAATCTGTTTCGGTTTTGGATAGAACAAAAGAAGCCGGATCTTTGGGTGAGCCGTTGTATTTGGACGTAGTAACAGCTTTGTCACAAGCTTACGCCAACGGCAAAATTGCATCGTTGCCGAAAATTTATGGCGGACGTTACGGTTTATCATCTAAGGAGTTTACTCCGGCAATGGCTAAAGCAGTGTTCGATAATGCCGCATCTTCCAATCCGCTCAATGGATTTACGGTTGGCATTGAAGATGATTTAACACACAAATCTTTGGCTTATGATGCGTCATTTGACGTTGAACCTGATGATGTTGTTCGTGCCGTATTCTTTGGTCTGGGGGCAGACGGTACGGTCGGAGCTAACAAAAACTCAATTAAGATTATCGCTGAAGATGCCGGAAAATACGGGCAGGGATATTTTGTGTACGATTCGCGTAAATCAGGCTCTATGACAACCTCGCACTTGCGCTTTTCCGACAATCCGATTCGTAGTGCTTATTTAATCAGCAAGGCTGATTTTGTGGCTTGTCACCAATTTCAATTTATGAAAAAGGTTGATATTCTGCATATTGCCAAAGATGGTGCAACATTTCTTTTGAATGCTCCGTATAAGGCTGATGAAGTTTGGAATCAATTGCCGATTGAGGTGCAAGAACAGATTTTAGCAAAGCATCTTAAGTTTTATACAATTAATGCTGTTGAGGTTGCACGTGCAACGGGTATGGGACAACGCATTAATACCGTGATGCAAACCTGTTTCTTT
>CADBMG010000130.1 GCA_902795745.1 uncultured Pseudomonadota bacterium | reverse complement strand
TGTATATGTGTACCCCGGACAAGTTTCATTATTCACACATCTGCCTCCCAAGCAAGTTTGATCACTGCTGCATTTTGAACGATAGCAGGTTCTTGTTCCGCCACAACCGTCACTGTATGAATAGCTCTCCGAGCAAGCAAATGAGCTTTGATTGCTATACGGTGTACAGCAGGAGCCGTTGTAACAACGTTGACTACCGCTACACTTGTAACTCGAACATGTTCTGCTCCCGCCGCAACCGTCTGAGCAACTTTTTCCAGAATAGCATCCCCCTACATACTCACTTGGCAGAGGCGAACAACATGAGCCGTTATAACATACTTGTCCGGAAGAGTTTTGTGTTGAAGTCACACTTTGTGAATAACAAGGGCTATCCCCGTGTTTACTTGTTGAATGTACTCCATAAATACAATACCATATACACCAATTATAATATCTAGTTAAGCGGATTCGGAAAATTAAGGTCACAAAAAGCACCGTCAAGCATTTTTTTGGCTTGTTAATATATACTTTGGTTTAGCATATATTTAAATGTTTGATTTAGCGTCTATATAATTTTGCGGAGGTAAAAATGCAAGACACACAAATTGCTCACCATATATTATTTGATTTGGAAAAAAGCCATAAACTACCGCATGGATACGAAGCTAATAGTCAAATTATCAGCGAAGTAGTAGAAGGATGGAACAGACATATTTATGTTGTACCCAATCAAGCGATAAAATTACAGCATAGAAAAACTAAAAAATATATTTTGATGTAATTTCTATTGCAAACGACTCGTTATAAACAAACCATTTAGTCTGTCAATATAGCCAAGTTTTCATATTTATATTTTATACGACGCACCTATATTTTAATCATCGCTTAATTATTTTAATAGGGAATTTGAAACAATGCGTCGTATCAAAGAAAATGAAAAAGTAAAATTGGAAGATAATTTATTTTTTGCCGGAACCATTTATGAAAGCTTTGAGGCTCTTGAAGAGGTTATGGGAAAATTGCAATTGGAACAACCGTTGTTTTTAATATATTTAGCTAAAAAAGCATTTGCAGCCGAAGTATTTAAGGCCGCCGGTGAAGAAGCAGGCTCCGAATTGCCGGAAGTATTACCAAATTCCGGTATTATTCTAAACGAACAATATTTCAACCATATGCAATAGCTTGATGCCTAAATTTCATTCGGACGACGACAATAACCTTTTTGTTGCAAAAAGAACATCAGCTCAGCATCTGCCTTGCGCGTTTCGTCATTTTCCTGTTCGGAAACAACCTGAGCGCGCCCATTTTTCATTACCTTTTTTTCGCCGTATTTATTAAGCAATTCGCGGTAATAATTAAGCAATCCCCCGATTGCCGCTGTGCCGATACGACACGTAACCGTATAATCGCGCAAGCTATCTTCTACTTCGAATTCGCTGACCAAATATACGGTACATACATCATCGGCAACTTCAGCTTCCAAAGCCTTTGTTATCCGCTTATTGCCAATTTCAATTATCTTCTGTGCTCCTAAATAGCTCGTACCGCGATTACAAGCATTGAGAGCGTGCAAAAGACCGGTATATAAATACTGCGGCTGATAATTGTACCGGCTAATTTCCTGATTGCGCAACAAAATATTCAAATCGTCAAAACCGTGGATATTAGGCAGAATATCAAACGGAACATATAAGTCAAAGTCGGCATATTGCAGATGGCATTCGTCTTTTTCTTTGCCGACAATTCGAGCAGAAGAAGCTGTGGCATCTTGCGTATTTTCTGCCACATCTGGTTTACATATAAGCAAATTATTCATAAATTCGGGAGTAAATACATTATATTTTTCTTGTTCCTGCTCAGGAATTGTTTTATCTTCCTGCGTGGAAGTACCTTTTGCCGCTGTTTTGCTCTCTTGCTGATTATCAATAACTTTGCTTTCCGTAGCAATCTCTTTTTGGGTTATAACATCGTTCTCAACGGGCTTTGTATTTTCAGCCTGAGCCGAAAATGTTACCAACAATGCAATCAACGGTAAAATATATCTCATCTTAATTACTCCTTACAAAAAGTAATATAAGTGATTTATTAAGATTTGTCATCTGTGAATAATATTTATTTAACAATAAAAACAAGAAGGAGGTCTAAGCGCACGGTGGCTTAACCTCCCTCCAATCCGGAAAAGTTCAAGAAGCTCAGGCCGGATGATTACAAAGAATCAGGGCCGTATCTTTAAAACAAAAACCGGACTTACCGCAATGACATCGATGGTAAAGGACTTTATTTCACAATTCCTTAGCCTCATACGTCAAGCGACGGTTCCGCTGAACAATTTAGAATTTGATTGCTCAAAAACACCACCATTCAACCGAACAACAATAATTTATGCTTTAAAGAAATTTTTTCAAGGAACTATAATACTAATTATCATGATAAGAAAAACCGCCGGACTCCGAAAAGGAGTGCGGCGGTAAAAGAGATTTCAAGATTTTAAGACTTTCCATGCATCCACGACTTTAGGAGCCAATCCTTTCGGATTATACGCCTGCATCAGTTGCAAAACATATTCATCAGTTTCGGTCAACACGCCAGAGCGCAGGTGCTGTACTGTTGCATCATAATACTTTTGCAATGGTGTCAAAATTAGCGGCGTCATGTTGAGACCGCAAATAACTGACTTCAGCTGCAAAAGCAAATCACGGCTATCGGCACTGACGAATCCTCGGTCAAAAATAAAGGAAACCATCAGTGGAGATATATGACCTACGGCAGGAACAATCTGCTTCACGAAAGCGCAGATTTCCGGATAAATAAGACGACGCTCGTCATCATTATCCAACTGGTTGAAAATAGAAATAATGTTCTCTTCAACCATACTCTGCAACTTTTGGCGGCGACACCCTTCCTTGTGATAAAGAAGAAGGCGAATCTCCGCCACCCCCATCTTACACCCTCCGTCAACAAGCGTCTCAATGTGGTGTAAGGTCTGTTTAAGGAATTGTTTGTTCTCCTCAAACAAACGGTCATTGATAACCGCCTGATTTTTGAAGGTGGCAAAGTCGGGAGCTTGTCCGGATTTTCTGAGCTCGAAAATTTGATTGCTCAGATCGCGAACTTTGCGCAGGTACTCGTTGATTTTGGAGATTAGATACTCCAAATCATCGGCTTCGCGCTCGATATCTGCCAAGTTGCTTTCAAGTTCACACCTAACGTCATAGTTAGATGTTTCATTGATGCGACTCTTGAGTTGCTCGATTTTTCGAGCATCTGCGGCAAAAGCTCTACGCACCTTACGCAACACTGCCTCGTACGCATGAAAGCTGAACAAATCAACTTTCTTAAATGCCTCCAAAAAATCCAAGCCCCGAGCCGTCAAGCCATGACGGCTGATGTGTTTAACGAGATTTATTTTCATATCATCATAGAGACTACTCTCAATAATGACAATCTCGTTAAAAGCATCTTCAAAATCGGCAAAGGATACCTTTTCTTGGTGCATCACATAGTGTGCCCAGCGTCCTGCTCCCGGAGTTGCTTCGCGCAACGCCCGGTTCATCCATTCTCTTTTTATTCTTTCATCTATTTCCATAATGATAAAATTTAATTAATAATTTTTATTACCGTCTTTCAGTATATGCTTTTGAATAAGTATTGTCAAGCGGTGCTCTGTAAATTGGCAAAAATCATTCTTGACAAAAGCAATTATGCGCGATATAAGTCTACTATCGTTTTATTATTGTTTAAAATTAATTGATTATGAAAAAAAAATTATTAGGAGGAGAAGTAGCGTGTGCAGTACGCTATGGTGAGTTGAGCAGTATTGCAGGTTTCGGATGTATTCCAAATGTCGGGGAATATGAGCACTGGAACGTTAGGCAAGTCGTTCCAGTACAAATTCAAGACGGAAAGTGCTTTGACCTGAGAGACGAAAAAGAAATGAAACTGCAGAAGAATTGCCAGATCTGGCCGCTCGTTAAGGGTACCGTTTTGCATTATCCTGATGGGCAGGATATGTTGCTCACAAAAATGTGCAGCGGAGCTATGGGGTTGATTGACGTAACGAATCAACCACTTCCACAGACAGTGACGCACCGCACTGTAAGACTGTAAGAATTTAGAGCCTAACCCCGTATTGATGAACAATCAATACGGGGTTCGCTTTTTGAAAAATGTAATTTTTTCGAGATGGTTAAAAAATATTACTGGACTTTTAGAAATGTACATGATATAAGACGTACTGTTATGGGGTTATAGCTCAGATGGGCGCGAGATTAAAAACAACCTCTAAATGTTGTTTTTAAGAGAAGCGGCGAAGTTTTCTTAATGAGCAAGCTGGCGAAAGCACTGCGTAGCGAATTTAGAAAACGAGTGACCGAGGCGACCAACGGGAGCAAGAAGCGTCTGAATGGACGCTCGACCGGAAAGATTTATTATTGTGGGGTTATAGCTCAGATGGGAGAGCGTCTGAATGGCATTCAGAAGGTCAGCGGTTCGATCCCGCTTAGCTCCA
>CADBMG010000129.1 GCA_902795745.1 uncultured Pseudomonadota bacterium | reverse complement strand
TTTCAATGGTAGCGAAGAAGAAATTACTTATCCTAATGTTGTAACTTGCGAACATTGTCATGGCCATGGAACAAAGGACGGAAAGGAGCCGGAAGTATGCTCTACATGTGAGGGCAGTGGTAAAGTGCGTCGACAACAGGGGGGATTTTTTGTTTTTGAAACCACTTGTCCTACATGCCATGGAAATGGCTATGTTATTAAAGATGCTTGTCCCGAATGTCAGGGAAGTGGTCAAAAAAAGATTGAAAAAAAACTTAAAGTAAAAATTAAACCCGGTATTGATACAAATATGCGCATTCGTGTAGCCGGAGCCGGTACTTCCGGATATTTTGGCGGAAATAACGGAGATCTATATGTTGACATTATTGTCGAGCCTCATAAACTCTATGAGCGGCAAGGAAACGATTTGTATACGTCAGTTCCTATATCTGTATGTTGTGCTATATTAGGAGGAAAAATTGAAATTCCTGGTATTGATGGTAAAACATTAGAGATTGAAATCCCTGCCGGTACGCAAAATGATACATTATTAAAGCAAAAAGGGCAGGGGATGCCTTTATATGATACGGAACAGCGCGGAGATTTGTATGTAAATGTTAAAGTAATGATTCCTCGTCATTTAAATGCTAAGCAAAAAGAACTTATTGAGGCGTTTAGAGCGGAGGATCCCGAAGATAAGTGCTGTGAGCCTGAAATGAAGTCATTTTTTGATAAAATCAAAGATTTGTTTTCATAGTTTAATAAAATTTCAAAAAAATGGATCATATGCCCATTGTAATAGGGCTTGTCGTTGTTTACGACGGCAGTCTAGATCCATAGGAAGGCAATTTTGTTGTATTTGGATTACGTGTCTCTTAAATTTTTTCCAACGATTTATTTGCCAATGATCAATTTTGGGAAGTCTTCTTCCCATATAATAGCGGCAATACCATTGAAACCATCCGCGAGGATCAGGAGCTACGATCCAACCACGATTTTGCCATTCTTGCAAAGACATTCGTGACTTTATTTTGAAAAAATTTAACTCAGCGTTCGGTTTTGAATAAGACAATTTAGCATTAAGGAACCACTCTTTAGGGAATTCATTTTGGCAGTCATTCAGATAATGTCCTTCAAAAATTCCTAATTTCAGCATTTCCGGAGGAGTTATATCCGGTTTGAAATCAGTGGCGTAATTACTACCTATCGGAGCATCATACTCATAATGGTAATTTTTTTGCATTTTATCGTTTACTATCATTTTTTCCCCTCTGAATAAGAAGTAATATTTGTTTTCTCAATAACAAGACAATATAAAGTAAAACGAAATAATTATTGAAATGACGAATGAAAGTCTTACATCTGCTTATGTATAATATGAAAAAGGAGATTAATAATGAAAAAAGTAGTAAGGTACATGTCATCCGTAATGATACTGCTGGGAGTTTGTGTTATAGCTGTTGATGCTTTTGCTCGTTCTTCGGTTCACCATACCGGTTCTAACGATATATCTGCTAATGACGGAGTGGTTCACTCCACAAATACAAGTAATGAAAATCCGGGAATTTGGGATAAAACTAAGGAAGTAACGGGAGATGTATGGAACGGAACAAAGGAAGTAAGCAGTGATGTATGGGACGGAACAAAACGTGTTACCAAAGATGTATGGGATGGAACAAAAAAAGTTGGTAGTGATGTGAGTGATGCCGTAACTGGCAAAGATGGTGCTCCTACATCTGCGCCGGCGGCATCTCACGCTGAATAATTGAATAAATAAAAATTAATATGATTAAAAAAGCCTAGATAATTTGATATATCAGGCTTTTTTAGTCATAATTAAAAAATTTAGTCACAACTTTAAAAATAATGCTTTACTTTTTGTTCAATATCATATATTAGTGTGTATGAGTATGAAGTTAAACATGCTTTGGGTGTAGCAACTCAGGTAGAACTAGTCGGCGGATAAACGACTATAAAGAATTTGTCCCGATGTCTGTATCGTTTTTTGTGGACGGATGTCGGCTGAATAAGGTCTTGTACTCAATAAGCCGAACCGGTTGGTTTTATACGGTTGCTAACATCCGCCCACCTTTAATTAGGTGGGTTTTTGTTTTTCCATTTTTTCT
>CADBMG010000128.1 GCA_902795745.1 uncultured Pseudomonadota bacterium | reverse complement strand
TAAAAAAATAGAAAAAGATTCAAAAAATCCACGCTATCTGCAAACGGTGCGCGGTAAGGGATATATGTTGCTAACAGAATAGGAGAAAATGAAAAATGCATATAAGATTTCCGCAAAAAATGGAACGGGCAATGTCGGCTTTTAAGCATAAGTTTTTGCCACGTTCGCTGTTTTTCAGAACAATGTTATTGATTTTTGTGCCGCTGATTGTTGTTCAAGTTGTTTCAATATATGCATATTTTGAGGGAAGTTGGCGCCGTGTAGGACATCGTTTGTCCGAAAATTTGGCAGCAAATATGGCCTTTGTTATGCAGATGCATAACGATACGGCGGATTTTGCCGAAGTACAGAAAACAGCTGAAGAGTTATATGGCTTAAAAGTTTCCTACTACGATAATGATAATAAGCATACGGCTTGGCGTGAAAATAAAAAGAAAAACTCTTTTGCTACGCATTTTTTGGTAGAATCGCTAAAACAACAGTTTCCGCAGGCTAATACCGAAATTTTTGACCATCACGGTGATTTAAGTATTTTGATTGATACGGAACAAGGATTATATGAATTTAATACACCGCGTAAAAATATATTTACTTCTTCTGTTTTCGGTTTTGTATTGTGGATGATAGGAACGTCGTTATTGCTTTTTGCGGTGGCTGTTATGTTTTTGCGAGTTCAAGTTCGTTCAATTGCTCAATTGGCCACTGCGGCAGAGGATTTTGGTAAAGGTATTAATACCAAGTTTAAGCCATACGGTTCAATAGAAGTACGTCGTGCCGGTTTAGCTTTTACCAAGATGAAAGAGCGTATTTTGCGACAAATTTCCGAGCGTACGCATATGTTGGCCGGTGTTTCACACGATTTGAGAACACCGCTTACAAGAATGAAGTTACAGTTGGCAATGTTACCGGAAAATGAAGATAATCGCGAATTTGCGCAAGATATTGATGAAATGGAAAAAATGCTTGATGGATACTTGGCATTTGTAAGCGGAGAAGGTGGTGAGCCGACGAGTTTTGTAGATATGAATGAAATGGTGAGCAGCATTATTAACAAGTATCGCCGCAGTTCTAATGCCATGATTCGTTATTCTACCAATTACGAGGTAAGTGCGGTTCAAGGACGTGAGCAGGCTTTACGCCGTGCAATTACTAACATTATTGAGAATGCTTTTCATTATGGCAAAACAATAGCTGTTAAATTAGAAAGTGATGAAAAGCATTTGGAGCTGACGGTAGAAGATGACGGACCGGGAATTCCGGTGGAAAAGCGCGATGATGCTTTCAAAGCCTTTTATCGTGTAGAGGGATCTCGTAATAAGCAAAACGGAGGTGTTGGGTTAGGATTGGCTATTGCTAAAGACGTTATTGTTTCGCATGGCGGTTCAATTCAGCTTTTAGACAGCGAATTAGGAGGTTTGAGAGTTCTCATCAGTCTTCCCTTATAGCAGACTGAGCCGCATTATTAAGCGGCATTCGCGTTTTACGTGGTAAAAAAATGAAAGCAGTTTGCAACGACAGACTGCTTTTGCTTTTAGTCAAAGAAATTATTTATTTGCAAAGTCAAATTTTGCTCAAAATATGAGGGATCGGCTATCCAATATTGCGGATTATCAATTTTATAATAACCGCGCGCCATGCCATCGTTAATGCGTACTAAAACCACAGAAAGCGGTTGCGTCAAATCGTAGTCAATCTGAAAGTTATATTCTCCCGGATCAGCATAGTTTATTTCAAAATAGCTGTACTGTCCGCTGTAATTCTGTTCGTAGATATTGTAAATCATACCCATGGCCGCAGCACAGGCGTCACACGAAGCATTGTTGTAAAAAACGTAAATAATTGATTTGTTCCAATTATCTTCATCGGCCTGCAAGTATTCGCGTATATACGGATTATTGCCTGAAAAATCGGCATATTGAGCATTACTTTCTCTTAGCGGTAAAATAGTAAGAGCTCCCACAACCAATCCATATAAGATTTGTTTATTGTACATTTTTCCTCCTCAAAAATGAAGCGGAGGGTAAGCCTTACGCAACCATTTTTCCTTTTTCCGGTTATATATTGTGTCAACCGGTAATAAACCATCTTGTGGTATTAGTCAGGCTTTAAGTGCCTCTCCGCACTAGAAATATATGATGGAAGATTTCTTAATCAATAGGTAATTAGGATAAGGGATATTTGTTATTGTTGATGGTTAAAAAACAACGTTTAAGTCAAGCAATTTTTTCTGGAAATTATAAATTTTCGTCAAATAATAATAACCATAAGAATTATAAGGTATTTTTTTAATTTTTATAATTTATAAATAGCCAAAATATTTTATCCTTTTGCATTTTTGCGTTGTCGAATTTAAACGTTCGTTTATGTCATAATTAGACAAAAGAAAAAATAATGAAAGGATAAGAGTTATGACTAATTTTGAAGAAAATATTGTTAAACAACATAAAGTTCGTGATTTTATGCTTACAGGGGCTTTTTACTTGGCTGCAGCCGCAACTGTTTCAGAGGTTCAGGCGCAAACGTCAGTATTGCCGGAAAGAGATGTAAATCAAGAGAAAAATAAAACAACATTAACTCATAATGTGGAGGTCGGATTTAATAACCTTTCTGCCTTAGTTGTAGATGAAAAAACAACAACTTTTTACAATAATTTTCAACCTTATTTAAATGCATCAATAGAGGATAATAGTGGTCATAGGGCAAGTGTTTCGGCTTTAGAGTTGGTAATTTATGACGGAAAAACCACTACTCCGATTTTGACTAAATTTATGGTAGAATTGGATAAAAAATTAAAGGATGGCGGAGAATTGTTCCTAAAAATAGGTCGAGAGAATACGCAAGGTGGCGATGTTTTTCCTAATTCAATTGAGTATACGGCAAGTGCAAAGGATATTGTGCCATTTGGTAATGGTATGGAGCGAATGGTCTTGGGATATCAGAAAAACGGAAATTTTGTTGAATTGGGAATTATTCAAGATAAGGGCGCAGGGAAATATGTCCTGATTCCTAACTTAGATGAAGCTGATTTTTGGGGCAAGGGGCATTTATCATTGTTGGCAAAAAGCGGTGCAAAATTGGAAATGGAGGGAGCTGTACGCTTAGGTAAACATCAAAAGTTGGGAATTCTCAGCGCAACATATACCAATGGAGGATTTGGGGCAAAAGCATTGGTAGAGCGTGATTTTAATAATGATGATACTAAGAGTTTGGTTCGTGCTTATCAAAATCTTAAAAACGGTTCAAAAATTATCGGCGAAATTGTGCAAGCCGGAAAAGGCAAGGACGTAGATTTGCGTTTAGGATTGGGCAAAAAAGGAATGCAGGTGTTTGCGCAGTATAATACGTCGGATAAAAAGGCACAAATCGGTGCTTCATATTTATTCGGAGCAAAAAGAAATATAAGTAAAAAAACGCGCAGAGCTTTATAATCTGCAATTGACAAACGGTGATAGAATACTTAAGATTAAGCACATAGATAAAAATTGAAAGTATGTGCAAATAATGAAACTTTATCATTATGTGACTAAAGGGAATAATGTTTTAGAAAAGGGACTTCTCTCGTTTGCAAAGAATCCGGATGCTGATTTGCGCTATTATTGCGAGCGTACGGGTGGCAAAACCACGCATAGGGAAATATGCGAGTGGATGGAAAATTGTTTTGTCGGACGTAGCAAGGCAATCAGAGCTTTTTCCGAGCCTATACAATGGACAGAACGCAGTATCAGATGCTTAAAAAATTTCATTGATAATGCCGATGAGTTTGAAATTGATATTTCGGCAATGAACGATGATGGTCTAATTGAGGCTGTGTATGTCAGCCCGTCAATTTTAGAATTCCCAGATATAAAAGAAGAGCAGGGAATGGATGAAATATTGCAAAAATTGCACGGAATTGAAGATATTGATTATTCGCCGATAGATTGGGGCGTTTGTGACGATGAATTAAGACGTCGTTTTGCGTGGGTTCGTTACTATTTGATTGTTGTAAAAAACGGAATTATTCCCCCAAAGTATTTGCGGATTGTACGTTAAAATATTTTTTCTTTCAGGGGTTCAAATCCTGACTTACAACAACATTTACAACAAAACCCCGCTGTGTAGCGTGGCTGTTGTAAATGGCGGTAAGATAGGGATTACTCCGCTTCGCTACGTTGCTCCTCATTCATTCGGCTTACGCCTTACCGGCGTACTTCCGTCCGCCTTTCATTCGTCGCCGAACCCCTCTTTCTGGGGTTCAAATCCTGACTTACAACAACATTTACAACAAAACCCCGCTGTGTAGCGGGGTTGTTGTAAATGGCGGTAAGATAGGGATTCGAACCCCAGGTACGCGATAAAACGTACAATTGATTTCGAGTCAACCGCATTCGACCACTCTGCCATCTTACCGTATATCCATCGAGCGATTCGTATCCTTAATAGAATGTTTTTACGTAAAATGCAATCTTTTTTTCATAAAAAGTAAAACTTTGCGGATATTTGAAATGTTCATCTGTTGCATTATTTATAGTTCGTTGGGAGAATTATATGCGGCAGATTTTTTTAACATTTTGTATTTGGAGTTCTATCAGTATTTTTACGTATACTGAGTTGTTTGCTTGGCAAAACGGCGAAGATGCGTATTCTCACAATCTGCGGCAAATGGTTGAAAATTATATAGATTCAATTATTTGGGCAGATTTATAAATTATAGTTTTGCAATCAATTCAGCAACTTCTGTTGCGGCATTAAGGCTTTCTTGCGGTACGAAATCAGCATCAGCATTTTCAAGCAGCATGGCACACTTTTTATCGACAACAGAGGCAACAAATCTTTCATGTTTTGGGGTCAGCCAATTTTTTCCGCGGAATATATATATTGGTTTTCCGGTGCCTGTGGCTTCACAACACATAGAAACAGAATCACCCGTAACTACAATATTATCAGCACAAGCTAAATATCCGCTGTAGGGGTTTTCTCGTGTGTCTCCCCATAAATAGGCATATTGAGGAATATCATGCAGTTCATCAGCTATAATTTTTTCGGCTTCACTGCCGGTACGACGAGAGGTTGTTAGCAGAATCGAACCGCCGATTTGTTGTTTTAGTTTTTTTATGGCTAATGCCAGATTTTTAGCATTTTCAGCACTAAAAGGCTTTTTCTTGATTGCTCCGCCGACGATAACAGCAGTCCAAGGACGAGGCAAATGTACAAATTCCTGATACCATTTTGCTTTGGCAGCTTGCAGGTATTCCGGCGTTATCTGGTGCGGACATCCGACAATATGGCGTACATTCGGTGTTTGTTTTTTGTTTTTATCATGTTCCGGTAATATAATCAGAGAGAACTCATCTAATCCGGTATTTCCCGGATGCATCAGCTGTACAAGTTTGGTTTGCGGTGACAATTTTTTTATGTAGCGAGCAATTGGTGCCGTACGTCGGCTGATTGAAAGTACAATATCGGGAAAAGGTGAACAAATTTGCTGCTTACTTTCGTTTTCGACACCAATAAGTGTACGTCCGCGCAACCAGTTGGGCAAACCGGAAAAGCGATTGTAAACAATATTTTTTTCTACGATTTCAAAATCACGGCTATTTAAGGCCTTTAATATTCCCTTGGCCTGATTAACGCTACCGCGACGACTGTCCATTAATGCCCATATTGTTTTAACCATTGTTCCTCGCATCTTTTATTTTGCTTTTTAATCAATATATGATATACACAAAATAGAGCAAGTTTTTTTTAGTTTTTTTGCAAAGGCATAATTATGAAAAAAATAATATGTGGTTTATTTGTAATGTTTTGGGTATTTGTTGCACAGGCTCAAGTAGGAAAAATTTCTACTGACGGCAATACTACGTACGCGGTGAAAGCGCAAGAACTGCGTCGTCAGCGTGCGGCTGCTCCGACATACGAACAGTTGGTTCCACAGAACAATAAAGAAGTTTATAATGGAGCCGTAGCAGATATACAAGAAGCAGCACAAAACGAGTTGACAAGCGAATCGAATGAACAAAAAGATAAAAAACGTACCGGTTGGCTTAGGAGTTTCGGGGCGCAAAAAGAAGCGCGTAATTTGATGATTGTGCAGGCGGTGGCTAATTATAAACTAGGTGATGAAAAATTAGCCAATCAATTCATAGAATTGGAAGATAATGCGGAATATCACCGCAAATTGGAACAAATTATGAATAATTTGAGTAATTCAAGTATGCGTAATAATAAAAATCGCGAGGCTGTACGTATATTGGATGATGCCGGTAATCGATTGTATAATCTTTTGAGTAATTAAAAAAACAGCGATTTTGCTCTACCCGAAGGTAAAACAAAAACGCCGTCTTTTTTCTGCGGACTCAGCCTCTGATTAGACAAGTATTCTCATAGAGCAGATAACCAAAAGCAATAAGCATCGTTGCAGCAACTACCGCAGCGATAATGCTAAAATTATCGCTGATCCACTACTTGATAATCCACCCAATTTCAATAAACTGATTCCTTAAATTTTGATGTAATCACTATTTGTACAATCTGTTAATTTAAACACTTGATTTTTTATTTTTTTGATGTTACCGATTTTTATTATTGAAGGAATAGATATGAAACTTTATCACTACGCACCGAAGAGAAATACAGTTTTAACAAAGGGTTTGTATTCAATTTCCAAATGGCCGCATAATTTGCGAGCATATGCCGGACGTGCCGGTTGCGGTAATCAGAAGGGTATTTTGGAATGGCTTGATCAAACTTTTGCCGGACGAAGTAGAGCCGTATCATGTCTTACAGAACCAATACAATGGCAGGGTAATGATCCGGTATTAAAGCAAATTGTGAGCACTTCGACTTTATTTTCATTTGAATTAAACGACTTAATCAATGCAGGTATAGTTGAAGCAATATGGTGTAAAAACGGTTCGGATGCTGACGGATATAATGAAATTTTTTATCAAGTAGCCGCAGAAGAAATTGATACATCGCCGTTGGCATGGGAAAAATGTGACAGTTCACAGGGACTGTTGTACGGGGCAATTCGTCACTATTTTGTTGTATTGAAACGTGGTCGCATTCCGGCAAAATATCTGAAAGAAGAAAAAATATAATTAAATTTTAAGTAAAATCGGTTCATTTAAAGTCGGTTTTTCACTACCTATTTCAATGGCTTGATAGAGGGTTTGCTTAGCTCTTTCGTATTGTTCAGGTGATTGATAGTGTACGATAGCTAACGGTGTTTTTTCATCAACTTTATCGCCGATTTGTACAAATTCAGAATAACCTGTCGCTAAGTCGAGTTTTTGTTCCGGCATTGTGCGTCCGCCCCCCAATTCAATAATACTCAGACCGATTTCACGAGTATTCATAGACTTGATATATCCTTGTTGCGGGGCGAAAATCGGTTTTTGATGAGCCGATTGCGGTAAGTAAGAATCAGATTTTTCAACAAAATCAAGCGGAGCTCCGAGTGAAAAAGTCATTTGTGCAAATTTTTCCAGAGCTTTTCCAGATGATAAAACGTCATTAACTGCTCTTAGTGCAGTGTCAAAATTTTCAAAACGCTTGCATTGGCATAACAGTTGAGTGCATAGCGTTTTTGTTATTATATCAAGTCGGTTATCAATATTTTTGTTTTGTAAATAATCCAATGCTTCGCGTACTTCCAAAGCATTACCAACCGTTTGTCCCAGAACTTGATTCATGTCGGTTAAAACTGCTGTCGTATTGGTTCCGGCACCATTGGCAACCCCAACAATGGATTCAGCCAAAGCCTTAGCATCAGCAAAATTATTCATAAAAGCGCCGTTGCCGCATTTTAAATCCATAACCAGATATTGCAGTCCGGCGGCAAGTTTTTTGGAGAGAATCGACGCCGTAATCAAAGGAATTGATTCTACCGTTGCGCAAACATCTCGAATAGCATAGATTTTCTTGTCAGCCGGAGCTAAATCCGCGGTTTGTCCGATTATGGCGCAGCCCACATTTTTAACCGTGCGACGAAACATTTCATCATTTGTCGCAGTGTTATAATTAGGAATTGCTTCCAATTTATCAATTGTGCCTCCGGTATGTCCCAATCCGCGACCGGCAATCATTGGAACATAAACATCACAAGCCGCCAAAATCGGAGCCAGCATAAGGCTTACTTTGTCGCCAACGCCGCCGCTGGAATGTTTATCGACAATAGGTTTATCGAAGCCTTTCCATTGCAGAATTTTTCCGGAATTACGCATAGCTAAGGTTAAGTCAATGGTTTCTTGCCGATTTAGTCCGTTTAAAAATATGGCCATGGTTAATGCGGCAATTTGTGTATCATCAACTTTTCCGTTGTGAATGCCGGCGATGAAATTCTGAATTTCTTCTTTTGAAAGAAGTTGGTTATCGCGTTTTTTGCGTATTATTTCCTGCGGCAACATCAGTTAAAATTCCTCCAAAAACTTTTGTAACAAAGTTATTAAATTTTTACTGGCAATACTGACATTTTGCAATACATCGTCATGGGTGTTTTTTTCTTTGCTCAGTCCTGCACCCAGATTGGAAATGACAGAAATACCGAGAACTTTCAAGCCGGCGTGAACAGCGGTAATAACTTCCGGTACAGTCGACATTCCCACGGCATCAGCTCCGAGAGTGCGCAGCATTTTTACTTCGGCAGGAGTTTCATAATTCGGTCCCAATACCATAATATATACCCCTTCGTACAGGTGGATGCCTTCTTTTTTAGCAATTGCTGTAATTTGCCTGCGCATTTTAGCATCGTATACTTTACTCATATCCGGAAAATATGGCTCTTTATGCGGTCCGATTAAAGGATTTTGTGCGCTGAAATTTATATGGTCATTTATCAGCATCAAACTTCCGGCCGGTATATTTGTTGTGAGAGAACCGGCGGCATTAGTGACAATGAAACATTTAACACCGAGTTTTTTTAAATGTTCTGTTGAAGTTGCAATATATTGCGGACGCAGCCCTTCATAAAGGTGGGTACGTCCCTGTAAACAAATAATATTATGCTTACCTATTGTTCCGGCGCATAGGTTTCCTTTATGACCGGCAACTGTTGTTTTAGGGGCACCGGGAAGACTGGAGTAAGGAATAATAATAGGATTTTTTATTGATGCGGTAAAATCTCCCAGTCCGGAACCGAGAACAACTGCTGTATCGGGCACAAAGCCGTTAAGTTTTTCTTTCAAAAATAAATAAGCCTCATCATTTTCCATCTTTTCTCTCCGAAAAAGAAAATTGTTGCGGCAATAAATCGATTAAACGATAAGTTTTTACGATTTGCTGTAAATTTGCACAATATATAAGTGTCTCCGGTGTAGCAAATTCGGATATTTTTTGTAAGCAATTGCCACAAGGTCTGATTTCATCTGTATCGGCAATGATAAGAATGGCTTTTATTTGTCTGTATCCGGCAGCAACCATTGCCGCAATTGCGCCGGTTTCAGCACAAGTTCCGCAAGGGTATGAAACATTTTCAACATTACAACCTGAAAACATGGCTTTTTCCGATGCCAGAATTGCAGCACCTACCGCAAAACCGGAATACGGAGCATAGGCATTTGTTCTTGCATTCAATGCTAAATTAAAAAGTTCATTTTCAATTGTCATTTTTTTTACCCATTTTTGAAAAAAATGTTGATTTCTGTTGTAAATTATATACACTAAAAGTTAAGTTTATCTTTATTTTTGTGGGAGAAACATTGTGGTTAAAAAGATTATTTTCATTTCCGTGGTAGCTGTTTTATTAGTGTTCGGAGGATTAACTATTTATGTTGCAAATATGGATTGGAATGCGCATAAGCACGAAATTGCGGCGCGATTTTCTTCAACATTCGGTAAAAAAATAGATTTCGGCGGAAATATAAGTGTTTCTTTATGGCCTAAGCCTCATCTTTCGGCAAAAAATGTGAGTATTTTAAATCCTGACACATCCGAGAAATTAGCACTTGTTCCGACAATGGAAGCATCACTTTCTTTGAGGGCTTTGTTACAGGGGACTCCCGATATAGAATCATTAAGTTTGAAAAATGCGGAATTTTGGTATGTTGTTGATGAAAGCGGCATTTCTAACTGGCATCAAGATAATAGTATCAACTATTTAGATGCCGGAATAGAATATAAGCGGCAAACAGTTAATTTACAAAACGGCTTGCTTCACTACCAAAATAAAAAATATGAAATAGAAGGCGATATAGAGCAATTTAATGCAGATATAATTGCGGAAAGTTTGACCGGTCCGTATCGAGTTGATGGAAATTTTGTTAACCGTGGTGATCATTACGGTTTTGCGGTAAGTGCCGGAGATGTTTCACAGTCAGACAATATTGTTCTGAATTTTGCGGTTACTCATCCTCGTTCAAACAGTTATATTTTATATGACGGAAAATATAACTTAGCAAGTGGAGCATTTAGCGGTAATTTCAGCGGTGAGTTTCAGAAGTTTGCCGAATTGGTTAATTCTTTGAGTAAACAAGAAATTTTACCGGATATATTCAATTTGCCGTTAGTGTTTTCTGTGGCATTGGAAGCCGATAAATCGACTTTGAGTATGAATAGCTTGGCTCTGAAATTTGCGCAATTAATTGAAGGATCAGGTAATATTAAGGTTCCATTTAACAAGGGTAATAATCAAGTTCCGGTTGTTGATGTACAATATCAATTTCTTAACTTGGATGCCCGTCCTTTTATTATGATGGCTCAGCTGTTTTTTGAAGCGATACGTACAGAGCAAATGCCGTATGAGCCGGAAACAGATTTTGACGTTAACTTTAATATAGATATTCAGAAAATGGTTGTCAGTGAAAATGCCAATGGAGTTTTGGAAAATGTTTCCGTTGCAGGTTCATGGCGGAATAATGAGCTTAATGTTAATGAGCTTTATGCAGCTTGTCCGGGGAATATTATTTTGACGATGAATGGAAGTATTGTCAGCGAAGATAAAGTACCTAATTTTTTTGCCAAAGCGCATTTAGAGGGTAAAAATATCGCAGAACTGGTAAGGGCACTGGGGTATTCTCTAAATCCGATAAATCAATCAACTTACCGTAATGTCGATATTTCTTTAAACGCTTTCGGTAATCCTTATCTTTTAAACTTGACGGATATGAAAATAGCTATGGATAAGGCAACAATAAGTGGAGATTTGGTTGCTAATTTTTCCGATGAAAGAACAAAGTATCATCTAAGTGGGCAGGCTGATATTATCAACATTGACAATTATTTTGATGTATCTGCTAAAACAGAAGATATTAAAGAATTGATTGAAAATGATATAAAGAGTTTATCTTTTTTGACACAAGCTGATTTTGAAGTTGAAATGTCTTCGGATATGCTGATTTTCCGTGGTGTTCCGATGAAAGATGTTGCTCTTAAAATGCATTCTGACGAAAAAGATATTTATATCGAAAATGTTTCAATACAAGATGTTCTGGGTGCAAACATTTATTCTAATATTGTTTTGGGAAATGTTAAAAATGATGTGCCGTTTATCGGTTATATGAAATATGATATAAAAACTGAAAATATTTCTCCGATTATTTTGAAATTAAATTTGAATTTGCCGCAATGGAAGATTTTCAAAAATAAGCCAATGCAATCAACTGGAAATATTTCTGGCGTTTTGCAGAATGTTGACGTAAAAACCGATACGCAAATCGGCGATACACGCTTTTCTTTTGACGGAAAAGTAACTTCTGATTCAACCTTGAATTTTGATGGCAAAGCCGAGTTGAAAACTATTAACTTTGGTGAGCTTGTGAACAATCTCGGCGGAAATTGGAAAAAACTTAAAAATAACAGCAGTTTTAATTGTCGAGGCGATGTTAAAGGAAATTCCGCCGATTGGATGTTTAATAATGCTCAGTGCATTTTAGGTACAGCTAAGTACAGCGGAAATATAAGTATAAGACAACAAGATGATTTAACTAATATTTCCGGAAATCTGGCTGTATCTGAACTTGATTTAGCTATTTTACTTGATGTCGAGGAAAAATTGTCAAGCAGTAATGAGGCTTTGGGTAATACTGATGATTTCTTGGCTCGTCCGGTATTTAGCCGTGATACATATAAGTTTGATAGTTATAAATCGATTATAGCAGATATCCAGTTATCTGCAACAAGGTTACTTTGGAATAAAAAGACATTTACCAATGTTGTTACTCATTTGAGCAACAATCAAAATAAATTAATATTAGATAGTTTGCAATTTTCTCATAGCGGTGGCGAATATCAAGGGAATATTGAAATAGATTATAGTAAAATTGCAGAAATTAAGGGACATCTTGATGCTAAGAATGTGGATTTGAAGGTAATTGGAGGGAAGGTATATAAGATTACTTCGGGATTAGCGCAATTTGAAGGAGACTTTAGATCGTCTGCAACTTCTGAGGCTGATTTTTGGGCAAATTTAAGCGGTTCCTCTGCTTTTGAGGTAGAAAATTTGGGATTTAACGGTGTAGATTTTGCTGCAATAGTTTCAGATTTGCAAAGTAGAGAATCGTCGAAAGGTTTATTTCAAATAGTACGAGATAATTTGCAACAAGGAAATAGTAATTTTAGGGACGTTAAAGGTAATATCTTAATTGATAAAGGTACATTGAAGTTACAAAATGTTAAATTGGAAAATGATGTTGTGAGTTTGCTTGTCGATGGTGAAAACAACATGAATGATTGGAAAATGACAAATAATTTTGAGGTTAAATTCCTTACTTTGTCTGATTTGCCTTCATTTAAGTATGTATATTCAGGAGGTATTAATAAGCCTGATATCAATATTGATATAGAAAAATTGGTGCAGTATTTTGATGCTTTTGAAGAAAAAATAAGGGCGGAAAAGCAAGCTGCTAATGAAGAAGAACAACGTGTTTTATCAGTGCAAATGGAAAAAGTTCAGAAAGAAGTCAGAAATTTATCTGCAAAACATTCTGAAATTGTGGATGAGATTATGTCTTATCTGAAATCGTCAGAGCAACAGCAATATAAAGATTGGTATTCGCAACAACTGGCACAGTTAAAGAAGATAGGATCTGAGATTGAAAATATGAAATCTGTCGGTACGGAACAAAATATCAGCGAAGAAGATATTACGCAAGTAGAATACAATTGTAAATCATTTGGTACGCAAATCGATAAAATACAAGAAGAAACGTTGCTCAAGCATCAAGATGATTTAAAATCTCAATTGCTTAGTTTGGAGAAAATAGTTGAAAAGTCTAAGACAGAAAACAGTAAAATATATGAACAATATCAGAGAGATTTGCAAAAGCAATTTTCCGAGCTGATGGAGTATGGTAATGTTGCCGATATTTATAATGATGAGGACATTCAGCAAATGCAACAGAAAGTTGAGGATTTACGCCAAGCATTTTGGGATAAGAGTTATCAAATGAATGATATATTTGCTCAATACAGCTCATTAACCGGAAACGATGATTTGCAGGATATTGTTAAGATATTGCGTACAGACGCAAATGAACTTAATCAAAATACCCAACAAATAGCTAAACTCAGTGCAGATATGGCGGAGCGCCTTGAGGCGATTAAAGAGGCTAAAAAAGCAGCTTTTGAAAAAGAACAAGCTCAAGAAAATAAGGTTGAAGAGCAATCCGTAAATAAAAAATCTGAGGTTGAAATCAGTGCAAAGAAGGAATCTAATACGTCGGTTGATCAAAAACAGCAGCCTAATGAGCAAACTCCTTCTATGGTTAACAACGAATTACAGCCGACGTTAAAGGAAATAAAAAATACTGAAACTTCGAGTCAGGTCAGTGGTACAATTGTTAAATCTTATGAGGAAACCAAACCTGTTCAGTACATACCGTCAACCGGATTATTGCGTCCTATTGAAGGAGAAATCGGAAAGCCAAGCGGTACAATTATCGTGAAATAGAAGTTTTTCCTTGTTTTTGTGTTTAAAAGTTATATACTGGCGGCACAATAATAATTATGGAGATTTAAAATGAATAGAAAACCAGAAGTATGTATCTTGCCGGTTGCGGGGTTGTCTTCTCGTAATTTGCCTACAACCAAAGTTTTGCATAAAGGATTTATGACACTGAATAATTTACCGGTAATTCAGTACGCCGTTAATAGTTGTGCCGAAGCCGGAATTAATGAGATAGTTTTTATTTACAGCGATGATGCGTGTAAGCATATGTTTAAAACTTATTTTGAGCCGACTCCGGATTTGGAAAAGCGCTTGGAAGAAGCTAAAAAATTCGAGTTATTGCAGGCAGTGAAAGATATCATTCCGCAAAATATGAAATTTTCTTTTGCCAAACAGTCTGAACCTAAAGGTAACGGTCATGCCATTTTAATGGCGGCAGATGTTGTCGGGGACAGAGATTTTGCCGTTATGTGGGTAGATGATGTATATCTCAATCCTAACGGCAAAGGTATAATGAAGCAACTTTGCGAAGTATATGAGCAAAAAGGCGGCATTGTGGAAAATATTATGGAGTGTAAACGCGAGGATATGGTTCGTTATGGTGCATTAATCGGTGCTGAGCGTGAAGGTAATATTGTCAAGGCTACTGGGTTGATTGAAAAGCCAAAATTGGAAGAAGTTCCGTCAAATTACGCATCTATGGGGCCGTATATTATTCCGAACGAAGTGATGAAAATATTACCGGAAGTTACCAAAGGTTCCAACGGAGAAATTAACTTAACCGATGCTCTGAATTTGGCAGCACAGCGCGGTATGCCGATTTACGGTATTTTGGCCGATGCAAAGCGTTATGACTGCGGTACGAATGCTGATTTGTTGAAAGCCAATATAAAATTGGCACTTGAAACGAATCCGAAACTGAGAGAATATACTCGCGATTTGTTGAAAACGCTTGATTAAATATTTAGTATTAAATCGGAATTGCCCTTTATCTGATGATAGAGGGCATTTTTTTGTTTTTATTGCATTTTTTTCTTGCATTTTTCAAAAAAAAAGGTTAGTTTGACCTCACTTCCGAGGATGCAGATGGGCAAGATTGTTTGCAAATCTCGTTTTCAGATTAAGGCTGAGAACTATCGGGACAATAATGTAAATAAATAAAAAAAAGGATGATATAAATGAAAAGTATTGTAGCTGCTAAAAAGAAAAACAGCCGTCGCTATGGCGACAATCTTTGGGGTGATTCTAACAGCCCGTTTAATAAGAGATCATATGGCCCTGGTCAACATGGTCAAAGAAAAAAGAAAATTACCGATTACGGTCAACAATTGATTGCTAAGCAAAAACTGAAAGTTTACTACGGAAATATTTCGGAAAAGCAATTCCATAAGTATTACGAAGAAGCTATTCGTCGTACCGGTGATAGTGCTGAGAACTTGGTTGGTTTGCTTGAGTCTCGTTTGGATAATTTGGTATATAAAGCAAAGTTTGCATCTACCGTTTTCGCGGCTCGTCAATTTGTTAACCATGGTCACGTTACAGTTAACGGTAAAAAGGTAAATATTCCGTCGTATATGGTTAAAGCAGGTGATGTGATTGAAGTTCGTGAAAAGTCTAAGCAGTTAGCTTGTGTGTTGGCTTCTATCGAATCGCAATCTCGTGACTTTCCTGAATATTTGGAAGTTGATGCAAAGAAGTTGACTGCAAAATACACCTTTGTACCGAAGTTTGAAGATATTCCTTATGCCGCGGTTATGGAACCGAACTTGGTGGTGGAATACTACTCAAGATAATAGATTGTTTTTCAATCTTTATTCTAAGTCCTCTTTGTTTTGCAAGGAGGATTTTTTGTTAGACTGTGATATCTTTTCTTTGCGTAATTTTTCAATAGAGACTTCTTTGTGATATAATATTTATTTTTGAATGAAATAATCGCTCATCTGATGTATTCGGATGAGCAATTATTTTATAATAGAAACAAATGTTATTAATATGACGAAAGCGGTGGAATATTGATTTGTGCAATGTATCCCGGTTTAATGCGAACATTACTGTAATGCATATTTCCGGTTTCAATCAGGTAGCGTTGGCGCTGTGTCCACTGAGCCGCAGTTGAGTAAAAGTCTTTACCGGTAACTTCCTGATTGCGCGGATTCATAATGTAAAGCACGCAGCCTTGATGCGGTTCAACCAAACCGCAACGATTACGTCCGGCCGGAACGTCTGAATTAATAACAACACCATCCAAGCCGCGATTGGCGACTTTTTTAGGGGCAAATAAAAATGTACCGGCAGTTAAACCGATTAGTGCCGTCAACGCCATTAAAAGCAATACTGTTTTATTTTTTAATAATACTGTTATGGTGACGGTTTCACCGGTTTGAATGTCATCTTCGGTAATAAAGCGAATATTTTCAGTTTCTCCATTGTTAGCAAAATAGGTATCGTCATTTGTTTGGTTATCGTTATAAGACGAATCGCTATTCTCATTTATTGCGTTAATTTTGCTCGGCATACCGAAAGATGACGGTTGCGGCACTGCTGGTTTTACACGTTTTATCTTTCTTATTTTGCGTGGAGCATTAACATTTTTATTTTCTTCCATAGCATATCCTCTTATAATTTATTCTTTATTGTTTCATTAGTTTTCATTGTTCTGACTAAACGCGGAACCATAAACACTACCGTTTCCGATTTAGGAGATTTAATGCCGAAAAGTTCATTTGGCAAGCCGATAATCAAGAAATTTTCACCGATTTTATGACGGATTTTGAAGCCGGCAATTTGTCCGTCTGTTTCTTCCAGTGTTATATCGCTGAAAATGAGGTTTTTCTTTTCAAGAGATGCCTTGGCCAATACGGATAGACCATAAGGATCAATTTTCGGAGGTGCACATTTACCGATATCAAAGCGAGCTAACCACAGGTTTGGAACAACAAATTTGCCCTCGGAAACGAGCTGAATTTGCGCTTGATTCCCTAAAAATTGCTGCAATTTTTCCAGTGTAATATCATTTGTTGTAGTTAAAATGCGCCCTATTTCTCCACTTTGTGCCGTGGTAATTGAGCCGAAATCAAATGCTTTGAGCATCTCTTTCCATTCAATGTCTTGCGATTGATTGTACGGATAAAGACGGAAAACACTGACATCGTACGTAATCAAAGTAGGATTATTTTCAAAGAAATTAATCAGGTCAATAATTTTGTTTTTCGTTTCAACGTCAGCATCAAATGTAATAGAATAATCTGCCCAGTTTGCAACAATATTGGTAATACCGGCTCCGCGGATAACGTCCAACAATCCGAGAATAATCGGGCGAGAATGCGGAGTGTAAACTGTCATGTTGGCATGGCGGCTTAAGGTTAAAATTTTATCTTTTGAGTTGTAAGAATAGTAAATTCCGGCCGAATCTGCAATCATTTTCACTACGGCAGAGAGTTCGCCTTTCAAATCGTTGGCGGAAATGCTGGTGTAAGGTCCATCGGCGGAGGAAACACGAATGCCTGCCTCTTTGGTAAGTTTAACAATGGCTTGCTCTGCCGGCATCATATCAAACGTAAAGCCGGTAACTTCAAAGCGAGGCAATGGATTATTGATGCCGTTACGCTCCAATTTGAAGGCTGACTGATTATATGGCAAAGTCAAAATCATTTGTTGGGTTTCCCAATTTACATCGCAACGTAACGGTGTTTCCAAATCCAGTTCATTGGCTCCTTGTGGAGTGCGGATAATAGGCTCGTTTGGGTCATTGTCAAGGCTACGGCGTACAACAGGCATATCGGCCGGATTTTGTACATATTGCGGGGTATCCATAACAATTTCCTGCATCATAGGCTGTTCAATTTCTACGATTTGCGGTGTAGGAAGAGGCTGTGCTGTTTCAGTCGGGGTACTGTTATCAGTACCATCATTGTACACATCTTCAACGTCATTTTGACCGATAACTATTGGTTCCGATTCATAAGCCATACAAGCCGAAAGACCGCCGGCAAAAAGACTAAAAAGGACTAAGATTTTGTATATGTTGTATTTTTTCATATTTTACCTCTCCCATTTATTGTTCTGACTGATCGTCATTGGAGATATTGTTTTCCGCCATTAATTTTTCCATTAATTCATCAATGTTCATACCGGCTCCGACAGTCGGGTCTACCGATTTATCGAAATTGCTCATAACTTCATGAAGTTTTTTCGTTTCATTCGGATCGGCTTTGAGCATGTCTGGTGACTGATTATTGGTCAGCTCTTCCTGATACAAAGCCAAATTTTTACGTAATGCCTCCATGCCACCGGCGATGCGTTTTTCTACGTAAGGATAAAGTTCTTTATGTTCGATAATAAAATTACCTGTTTCGCAGATTTCTTCCAAAACATCCAAGACGTAAGGATAGAATTTATATTCTTCCAAAGCAATGTTGCCGGAACGTACACAACGGGCGGCAATACGTGATATGGTGCGGTCGTAATAGTCAATAAGGACAACATAGTTGTCTACGTACCATAGCAAATCTTTTGAAACAATATTTTCCTGTTCTGCCATAATCATTATCCTTTTCTAGCGTAATTGTACATAAATCATAAAGATTTGTAAATGTATTTTTGTTTTATTCAGCAACATCTTGCTCCTTTTTATCAGCAGAAGATTCAACCGGATTGCCGTTTTCATCAACGTAT
>CADBMG010000127.1 GCA_902795745.1 uncultured Pseudomonadota bacterium | reverse complement strand
AGCCTGATTCTTATCAATATTTTTATATGCATTTACTAATCTCTTTCCGCTCATCGACTTACTCCGTTACTTTAATACCCATTGAAACCGCTTGACCTTTAACCATATTCATTGCCGATTCTACTGTTGCACAGTTCAAATCAGGTAATTTGGTGGTGGCAATTTCCTTAACCTGAGCCATAGTAATTTGGCCGGCAACGGATTTGCCCGGTTCTTTTGAAGCAGATTGAACACCGGCAGCTTTCTTAATCAAATAAGAAACCGGCGGCAGTTTGGTGATGAACGTAAAGCTCTTATCATCATACGCAGTGATGATAACAGGTACCGGAATTCCCGGTTCCATTTTTTGCGTTTGCGCATTGAATGCTTTACAAAATTCCATAATATTCAAGCCCTTTTGACCCAAAGCAGGACCTACCGGCGGAGACGGATTCGCCTTTCCCGCAGGTATTTGCAGCTTGATAAGACCTAAAATTTTCTTTTTAGATTTAGCCATTTTAATACCTCTTCTTTCAGGTTTTGTGGTACGGCGATGGCTCGCCCTCCACAAAGATTACATTAATACACACAACTCCAAACGCTGCAAAACCGCCTCATTCGAAATTGCTCGTCCTGTATATCACAAAAATCCGAAAATGCAAGTAAATTTTTGCGGATTGTGCCAGTAAAGCTAAAATGCAATAATAAAATATCCTTATCTTCTTTGTGTCTTTTTACGATTGGTCGTCGTAATTTTACGCACAGCTGTTTCGGTCGAACGAGCCTTAGATGCAGCATTTTTAACTTTGAACGCCATAAAAAGCAGAGTAAGCAACCAATTGATAATCTGGTTTTGCCGACGCCGCCCGATTCTATCCCACCAATCAATCAACTTGGTCCAAAACCCTTTTTTCTTTTCTTCTTTATTGACGGTTTGTTGCACTGTAACATTATTATTGTTACCGCTGATGACTACCGTATTGGCCGCCATTTCCGGCTCTTTGATTTCGCAGCGATATGGAGCAAGTGTTTTCATAATGTCATCATTGGCTACATACGCCCCTAAAATGCGGGTTAACATTCCATTCTCTTCCAACAACAATGAATCCCCCCGTCCGAGAAGATTTTCCGCTCCTGTGGTATTCAAAATAGTCATAGAATCGGTTGAAGATGCTACTTTATATGACAAGCGTGTCGGCAAATTGGCTTTTACACTGCCGGTAATTACGTCAACTGACGGACGCTGAGTGGCAATAATCAGATGTATGCCGGAAGCCCGTGACTTTTGCGCCAACATTTGTACCTGTTTTTCTACCGTTTTATCAAAAAGCATAATATCGGCAAACTCATCGATAACACAGACAATATACGGCATTTTAACCGTTGCTTTTTCATTATATTCACTTATGTTACGCACCATTGCTTTTTCAAATTTGGTATAGCGCTCATTCATTTCCGCAGCCAACTGTGCCAAACATTGACTGGCAATGCTCATGTCGGTAATTACCGGTCTTAACATATAGGCTTGATTATTATACATACTGAATTCAATACGCTTTGGATCAATCAGTACAAATTTCAATTCTTGTGGAGTTTTCTTTTTTATCAACGACAAAATAAATGAATTCAAACCGACCGATTTTCCGGACCCCGTTGTACCTGCCACCAACAAATGCGGCATTTTACTCAAATCCTTCATTATCGGAACACCGCGCATATTAACACCAACGCAAATCGGTAAAGCGTATGCCGCATTCTTGAAAACATCTTGCTCCGTCAACGGCAAAAAAGGTACACTTTGCGGCTGTGCATTCGGCAGTTCAAAACTGATAAAAGTCGAATTAGGAATTTCCGCCACTCGGATACCGCTGACTCCCAATTCACGCGCAATATCTTTAATTAACTTTTCTACAGTTGCAAATTTTGAACCCTTACTCAGTTCAAATTCCACCTCCGTAATCAACGGACCTTGGTGTTGTGCGCCGATCTCTCCGTAAATACCGAAATTTGCCAGCACTTGCGGTAGTTTTTCAGATAGTTCGTTCATATTTTACAGTCCTGTTCTTGAATTAGAATTACCAAAAGGATTATAAGCTCCCACACCACCGAAATATTTACGGAAGAAGCCGTCATCACGATCGGTCAAACGCGTCACATCGCTATCAACTGCTATATCATTACCGTCAGCCAACGTTCTTGTTTCAATGCGCGAAACCTTGTTATCTTTAAAGCTGATGGCTAAAATTTCGCGATCAAGTTCTTCCGGTTTTAAGAAAGCCACGCGCTTTACTGTCGATGACATATAAACCCAGTGATCACTGCTCAAACCGGTCATCAAACTCGGACTTCCCAAAATATCCAAAACCTGCTCTTTGGTTTGTCCGCTATGAATTCGTGCAATCTTTGACGCATCAGGAATATTTCCGCTGTGCGAAATAAACAAGTCGGAAGAACACGCAGTGCAAACAACCACGATAAACATAAAAAATATTTTGCGTATTGACATATTTCAATTTCCTTATATGTATTATTAATATGAATATATATAACACAAGGATTTCAGAATGCAAAAAAAATTTTCATATCCGATAAAAATTGATGAGCTGACACAAAACGAATATGTATATAAAATAGAAGCAACCGCCGATGAGCTTGTGGATATTTGTTCAATTTTGCAAGTAGAAAACGTTAACTCTTTTTCTGCACAATTACATTTGAAATTAAACTTTCGCGAACACTTACTCCGTGTATGGGGAAATGTTAAGGCCTCACTTGTGTTGCAAAGCGTCGTCACTCTTAATAATTTTGAACAAAAATATGATGTACCTTTTGAATTGTTCTTTGACACTAAGGCAACTTATCGTGATATACGGGAAATTGATAATGGCATTAATGACGATATACCGGATATTATAGAAAACGGAACTATTAATTTGGCAGATATTGCCATAGAGCAAATTGCCCTACAAATTGACGACTACCCTCGTGCCGAGGGAGAAATTTTTGAGTTCAAATGTCAAGATGATGAAGGCGAGGCAACCGAAAAAGAAAATCCTTTTGCCGTATTGCAAAAATTAGTAAAGTAATTTTATACAACACCCTACCCTTTAAATTACATTTTTTGAATATATATTTCCGCTATCTTGCAACAATGAGGAATATATAGAATGAAAAAATATCTGATTTTCGGACTGAGTGTTTTATGCGTAACTCCTGCTATGGCCGGATTAAGCGAAGATTATACCGCCTTCAAAAATAAACTGAACAACGACTACGGTTTCAGTTACAACTTGGACTATTCCATTATGCCGCAACGCACCTCTCCTCACGGAGAAAAAACATCATGGCAATCGCTTTTTGCTCCCAGCATTACTTGGACAACCTTTAATAATGAATACGGTACAGGCACATTAAATGCTTCATATTACAGCGTTTACTACAATAATCACAATGCTAATGATATTCAAGGCAATGCAGGTTTGGTAACACCGATTAATGATTATGGTGCCGACGAACAAGAATTTGCCGATTTATATTACACCTATCAATTGCCGACACACTACAATTGGCTGACTTTCGGAGCCGGTCAATACAGCTTGTATAATTTTGACGGAACCGACTACAACAGCAATCAGCAAATCAATTTCATAAATTATGCTCTTTCACAAAATGCCAGTGCCACATATTCCGATGCCGGTTTGGGCGCATATGTTCAGGCAACACCCGGAAATTGGCTTTTGGTTGCAGGAGCTCTGGATGCAACTAATATTGAAGCACCGAGTATTCGTTTCAATCACTTAGATAAAGGACATTTTACCACTTTCGCACAACTCGGCTATAATCCGAATATTCATTGTCTGGGTAAAGGACAATATTCCGTTTTGTTCTACAATCAACCATACGTACATGAACAACCGCAAACTACTAACGGTTGGTCAATGAATGCTCAACAAAATATCGGTGAAAAAATAGCTATTTTTGCCCGTATTAACGGCGTAACGGGTGAACAAGCCGAAGTAAAACAATCTTACGTTCTGGGCGGAGTTTACAACAACCCCCTTGACCGCAATGAATTGGACCAAATAGGTCTTGCTTATGCATATGATAAAATTGATGCCGATGCAGTAGGAGAAGATTTATCACATAACGTTGAACACATTATTGAAGCTTACTGGGCATGGGGAATCTCCAAATGGGCAACTTTAACACCGGACATTCAATTATATATTCATCCGGCTCTTAATCAAAACTCGACCTACGGCACGGCGACATCTTTACGTCTTACGATTATGTTCTGATAAATAAAACATATTATTGTTGTAATTTTTTGCTTTACATTACGCTAAAAAAGTTGATTATTAACCCTATGGGAAAATAATTTACACGAGGGTTTTTATGCGTAAGATTTTAAGCTTGATTTTGATTTTTTCGGCAGTAGCCTGTGCTACTGAGGAAAAGCCGGTTGTTCCGGGGATTGTACCTACTCCTGTTGTTGAAAAACAAATCGTTAAAGTTATGCCGAATAATATCATCGGGGCAGTAGAAAGAGTCTATCTGCCGCCGATGAAATCTGCCTTTATGTCACGTATTGATACCGGAGCGACAACAGCGTCTTTGGATGCCGATAAAGTTAAAAATTTCGAACGTGATGGTAAAAGCTGGATATCATTTACCGTTATTAACCGCGATACAGGTGAATCACATACCTTTGAAAAGCCGGTTATTAAGCGTTTAACCATCCGCAGAATCGGTGATAATGAACAACGCCCTGTTGTCCAGATGGATGTAAAGATGGGGGCAGAAAGATTTAAAGCCAACTTCACCGTTGCCGAGCGTGAAAAATTTGATTACCAATTGTTAATAGGTCGCAATATCTTAAACGGTCGTGCAATTGTCGACGTTTCAATTTCCAATACCTTAAAATAATCAAACGAGGACTAAATGAAAATATCAAATATCAGAGCCGTCGCTAAAAAAGCAGCAGAAAGTTTAAAACGTAAACTTTGCTCAGTACGCGGCGGATTAACTGTTTTTCTAATTATCGCCACAATTTTTGCAATTGCCGCAACTTGGTATAAAATCACGGTATGGGGATTTAGTTTTCGCCCGAGTGAACGTTCCGACGTATGGACGATTGATGCCCATATTTCTTTCATTCCCAGCGGAGATCCTATTGAAGTATCAATGGCAACCCCCAGTTCTTCCGGTGCATACAGAATATTGAGCGAAGATGCCATTGCCAAAGGTTATGATGTCAAAAAAGATGAAAAAAATCATCGCTTATTTCTTACATCTAAAGGACGTAAAAGTAAGCAGGACTTATATTACCGTATTATGCTGTATGATAATGAAGACACAACCGGTAAAGTTTGGGCGGATAAACCGGAAAAAACACAAAAAATTACCTATGACAGTGAGCAGCAAAAAGAGATGGTTAATGCACTCTGGGCTTTAACCGAAGGAAAGGAAGGAACAAAAGCCGAGCGTATCATTCGTCTGCTTAACGAAGAAAGTTTGGCTCCGGAAGTCGATACTTTTTTACCGGTGAAGAAAACTTCGAAAATTATGGCAGATAAAATTATCTGGCTATTGGCTACTAAAAATATTCCGGCGCGAATTATCCGCGGCGTAAAGCTGGATGAACACAAACACGCCACAACCGCGGATATAATGCTTGAAGTTTATGAGGGAAGCAAGTGGCAGGTATATAATATAATGAGTGGAGATCGCGGATTACCGAAAAATTTCGTAGTATTCCAACGCGGAGGAGTTTCGCTCTTGGATGTTGCCGGCGGATACAGTTCGGAAATTAAGTTTTCTGTTGTTAAATCAGTTATTTCTTCATTCAAAATGGCCGGACGACGGGCTAAATATGAAAACAGTAGCTTATTTAATTATACCATCTACGACTTACCATCATTGGAACAAAATATCTTAAAATGGCTGATGATATTTCCGTTAGGCATTTTGTTGGTGGTGATTTTACGTAACGTAATCGGCATTTCGACCATGGGAACATTTACCCCTATGTTGGTGGCAATGTCGTTGGTTCGCACCGGTTTTGTTTCGGGATTTATTTGCTTTACGGCTATTGTCGGATTGGGATTGTTAATACGTACATTACTGACAAGGCTTAATTTGTTGTTGGTGCCGAGAATTTCAGCAGTGGTAATTTTCGTAATAATCATCATGCAGTTTTTAACCGTTTTCGGCTACCGCGCCGATTGGAAAGTTATTGCTTCGGCAGCCTTCTTCCCGATAATCATTACGGCATGGATTATTGAACGCGCTTGCATAACATGGGAAGAAGACGGAGCACGCAACGCCATTAAACAAATTATAAATACCCTGATTGTAGCTGTATTTACCTACGTTGTTATCAGCAGCCCTTATATTCGCCATATTATGTTTGCCTTCAATGAGTGGAATTTCGTAATATTGGCAATAGTAATGTTGCTCGGAACATACACCGGATATCGCCTAACGGAACTCAAACGCTTTGCTCCGTTAGCAAAGGATGAATAAAATGGATTTTGGTATAAAAAAATATATTTCAATGTTTGCAGCACCGGAACAGTTGCGTCAACGCGGAGTTTTAGGAATGAACGCCCGCAACTATTTTGTGATATCCAAACACAATAAACGCTCTCTATATCCGTTGGTAGATGATAAAGTACAAACAAAAAAATTAGCCAACAGTATTGATATCAATACCCCGCGAATGATTGGAGTAATCGAGCATCAGTATGAAGTAAAAGATTTGCTGCAAATTGTATCAGGACACAGTGAATTCGTAATTAAGCCCGCTCATGGTAGTCAGGGTAAAGGTGTATTGGTAATAAAACAGTATGCCGACGGTGTTTTCATTACGGCATCCGGCAAAAGATTAACCTTTAATGATGTATATCAGCACATTTCCAACCTGTTAAGTGGTTTATACAGCTTAGGCGGACAATATGATGTGGCTCTGATAGAAGAGTTGGTACATTTCAGTGATGCTTTTCAAAACTTCAGCTATCAAGGCATTCCTGATGTTCGTTTGATTGTTTATAAAGGCTATCCGATTATGGCAATGATGCGTTTGGCTACCAAAGAATCTGACGGTAGAGCCAATTTGCATCAAGGTGCGGTCGGTGTAGGGCTTGATATGCGTACCGGCAAAGCAGTCCAAGCTGTTTCGCATAATCTGCATATAGCAATTCATCCGGATACAAACGCTGATTTAATGACATTGCAAGTACCTTATTGGCGCGAACATTTAATGATTGGTGCTCAGGCTTATGAAATGACCGGATTGGGATATTTGGGAGCAGATATTGTGCTTGACAAAGAGCGCGGTCCGATGATGCTTGAATTAAATGCGCGACCGGGACTGGCAGTGCAAATCGCCAACGGACGCGGTTTAAAAGAAGTCATTAAAAACGTTGAAAAATATTATCCTAAAAATTTAACCGCTGAACAAAGAGTGGATTTTGTCTTGAATAATGCCATGTAACAACCTAAATATTGGATATAAACAATTTGAAAGGATTTGTAAAATGACTGATTTGTTAGGTAAAAGCGAAACTAAAAATATTGCTAAACCGAACACACAAAAGCTGTCCGGCAATGAAACTAAAAAATTAGAAATGAGCTCGACAAGAGCTAAAAAAATTAAGCATTCTTACGATGTTAAAGATGCAGAAAATGCATTGTTGCTTAAAACAAAATACGGTGATGTGATAATAGAAATGTTTCCGGATGTTGCACCGAACCATGTAGCAAGAATCAAGGAATTGGTACGTCAAGGTTTTTACAACGGATTAAAATTCCACCGCGTAATAGAAGGATTTATGGCTCAGGCCGGATGCCCGCGCGGAGATGGCACCGGTGGAAGCGGCAAAAAATTAAAGGCTGAATTCAATCGTATGCGCCATCAGCGTGGGACTGTTTCAATGGCTCGCGCGATGAATCCGGACTCTGCTGACAGCCAATTTTTCATCTGTTATGCCGATTGCCCATGGCTCGATGGCCAATACACCATCTGGGGCAACGTGATAAGCGGCATGGAATTCGTTGACATGTTGAAAAAAGGCGGCGGACAAAGCGGAATGGTGGCTGATCCGGCCGATGAGATTGTCGCTATGTCGATAATTGCCGATTTATAAATATGAAGAAACAGTCTCCTAAAAGAGACTGTTTTTTCATCAGTGTCGATACTGTGGCTTATCCTTACAAACTGCGGTAAGGAAAATCAGGCAATAAATAAACATAATCACACAGCATACCTCACAAGGTGTGCGTACCCAAGTTTCTCCCAGCGAAGCATTTGCTCCAATCAGCAAACTCACAAAATAGCCTATTGCCAATATCGCCAAAACAATTAGGAAGATGACAATATCCACTATAACAAAGAAAATAATGCTCATTCCCAATGTTTCCTCGATGCTGAGCCCGAATATCCACTTACCAGTTATTATACCCGAACAAACCGTCGCAGCGCAAAAAGATAAACCTAACGCAAGGTAAGGATACCCTAGACCCAAACAAACCGGCGTTGCAATCAGTGCGACAAAAAATAAGACACGTAATGCATCTAAAAGCCTGAAATAATTTTTTTGTTTCATAATTATATTAATGTTAATAATAAATTTTCAGTAGCAGTATAATAAAACTTTACTTACTTGTAAAGCTTTTTTAGATTTCTAAAATAAGAAAACAATTATTTTTTATAATATTTTTCTTTTATAATTTATTGATTCTACACGATAAAACGTAAAATGTTTCACGTGAAACATTTGGAACTTTAATTTTTCCACTTCCAATCTGATGAGAATCCGCTGCTACCGGAAGAAGCCGAACCTCCATTGGACTTAAACTTGAATGATGAGTCGGTATTATTATTTCCAATTCCAACCGGTACATAATTGCCTTGGGCATTATATCCGTAATCGACCTGTTGATTTCCCACTTTTACCGGCACATAGTCTCCTTGGGCATTATATCCGTAATCGACCTGCTGATTTCCCACCTTTACCGGCACATAATCGCCTTGAGCATTGTATCCGTAATCAACCTGCTGATTTCCCACCTTTACCGGCACATAGTCGCCTTGGGCATTGTATCCGTAATCAACCTGTTGACCGTCAATTTCTACCGGCACATAGTCGCCTTGCGCATTGTATCCGTAACGAACATTACCGGCATTTGCAATATTTCCCGCCAACAGTAAAGCAAAACCTAAAATCACAATTTTTTTCATATTTTTATACTCCTTTTTACCGATTTTAGCTCTAATTTTCGATAAGTCAATCATTACCTGCGATATTTTTCATTTTCAACCGAAGTTTGCAAACCATGACCACAATATAATATCGTATCATCCGGAAGTGACCAAATTCTATTTTCTATGCTCTGCCACAGACTTTGCATATCACCCCCGGGAACATCCGTACGTCCTACCCCTTCCCTAAAAACCGTATCACCGCAAAAGGCAATTTTATTGACTTTATCATAGAAAACAACCGAATCCGATGTATGCCCCGGAGTATATATCACCCTTAAACAAATATACGGAGCAGATGACAAACAAATAACATCTCCATCATCAAAATATTGAGCTTTTTCAAGGATGATAGGTTTTACAAACCAAGCTGACAAATTATACGTTGCATCAGTTAGATATTTTTTCCCTTCGTGATGAATGAAGTATGGAATATTCAGCATTTGAGCAATTTTTTCAACTGCACCGATGTGATCAAAATGTCCGTGAGTTAGCAAGATTTTTTCAATAATATACCCTTTATCGTCAATCTCTTTTAACAACAAATCCGCCTCAGCGCCGGGGTCAATCAAAAAGCCATGTTTAGTTTTTTCATCTACGTAAAAATAAGCGTTGGTCGCAATAACATCACACACTGTCTGTTGCTGTATAATCATAATATTTCTCCTTGTGAGATAAATTAACTCTCTCAAATGCAAAAATCAACGACATTTAATTTGCTTAACAAACATTGCTTATTTTTTATAAGCAGCATTAACAATATTTTTTTGCTTTTCGATATCAAAATCAACTTTAACATTAAGCTGCGGAGCAACTGCGGTAATAATATTTTTTGTAATCGGCACGGCATTCCAACCGGCAGTGGTATAACCAAATGTTTCTTTGCTGGCTTTCGGATCGTCCATAACCACAATCAGAGTATATTGCGGATTAGACTCCGGAAAGCCGGAAACAAAGGTTGAAATACTCTTTTTATGATTATAATGTCCGTTTTCCAATTTATCCGCCGTTCCGGTTTTACCCATCACCTGATAGCCATCAACATTAGCACGACGGCCGGTACCGCGAGTAACAACTGCACGCAACAATGTACGCATATTCTGCGATGTCTTTTCGGAAACTACGCGTTTGCCTTCATGCGGTTTTTTATATATCAAGCTCGGTTCATGATACATTCCGCCATTGATAACGGCCGAAAATGCACTGATAATATGTAACGGCGTAGTTGAAATGCCATAACCGTAGCTGATGGTTGCCATAGTATGATTACTCCACCGCCGTTCGCTCAAAAACAGCGGACGCGCCACCTCCGGCAATTCAAAATCTGCAAGTTCCTTATCCATATTGATGTTTTGCAAGAAATTGCGCTGGAACTTTTTGCCTACCTGCAAAATTTCCAAAGTTGAACCGATATTAGATGATTCTACCAAAATATCTTCAGGAGTAAGCATCTTATGAGAGCCGTGCGGATCAGTCACTTTAGCCTTGCCGAAATAAACCGGACGAGAAGTATCAAAACGGTCTGTTACTTTGACTTTACCGCTTTCCAAACAAAGAGCCGTGTTAAACACTTTGAAAACAGAACCGGCTTCGTAAACTCCTTTGGTGGCAAAGTTAAACATTGCCCGATCTTCAATTTTTAAATTTTCATTCGGATCAAAATCCGGAACAGAGGTTAAGGCAATTACCTGTCCGGTCTTGGCTTCCATCAAAATTGCCGCTGCACCTTCGGCATTAAACTGTTTAACACCTTCAATCAATGCATCGCGAATAGTATTCTGAATCCCCAAATCGAGTGACAAGGATAGCGGTTTGGTAGAAGTGGTCAAACGCTCATCCATAGCCTTTTCAACTCCGGCAATACCTACATTATCTACATTGGTATTGCCCAAAACATGAGCAAAAAGATTCTTGTGCGGGTAAATACGCTTTTCGCAATTTTCAAACTCCAACCCCGGAATACCCAGATTATTGACTTGCAGTTGTTGTGCCGGCGATAAGTTTCGTTTCAAATATATAAAAGCACCGCGACGCTGTAATTTAGCTAAAAATGTTTCATACGAAATATCCGGAAAAATATAGTTAAGTTTTTCCGCTACATCCTGAGCGTTTTTAATCTGCTTGGTATTGGCATAGAGATTTACCGTAGGTAAAGAAGTCGCAATAATTTCACCGTTACGGTCCAAAATATCTGCTCTCTTTACCGGATTCTTAAAACGAATTACGTCTTCATCTGCCATTTGTTCGCCCATAATAGCAGTGTCAATATTAATACCATGACCTAAGCAAACATAACTTACCTTGAAACAAAGTACTGCATAAATTAACGCAAAACACCACAACGTAAAGATTGTGCGCTGGCGACAGGTTAAAACATTATCACTTTCGGTCGTATAATTTTTGCGCAAAACGGCGTTGCGTGAAATTTTTATATCTTGTCCCGGCAGATAAAAACGTTCGCTGTTGCGTTTCGAAAAATTGACCTTTAATCCCATCTTATCTCTTTATTGCCTTAACCAACGTTGTTAAATTCTTACTATTCATTTTGCCATTTCTGCTTGTCGGCGAATCTTCATAATTGAATTGTAACGCAGAATAGTTAATAATTTGTTCAGGCTTGGCATTTTCCAAAGATAGCTGATCGTAGGCCAATTTGCGCAAGCGTTCCGGCGTATTGTAGTGGCTCCACTCAGCTTTCAAGACGTGTATACTTTCAATATCGCGCTGAATATCGGTATTAATTGATACCAAACGACGTTCAAGAGTCTGTACTTTATTCTTCAGTACCGACGAAACCAAAGCAACACTCAATGTGAGAGTCAGCCATAGAATTAACATTGCCGTCTTAATACTGCGCATTTGCCTACCTCCTAACTGCATATCTGAGTTTAGCCGAACGAGCACGCGGATTTTTTGCACACTCGGCAGGTTGTGGAACTATTACTTTGGAAACTTCGGCAAAAAGGCTGTCATCCTGCACCAACTCCGGTGCATATTTTGACACGCGGATTTTTTTACCACCGTTTTCTTTCATAAAATTTTTAACAATTCTGTCTTCAAGAGAATGAAAATCAACCACCACCAGACGTCCGCCGTTATGCAGACGCGAGGATGCTCCTTTTAACCCGCTTTCCAGCTCAGTAAGTTCATTATTTACAGCAATTCGCAAGGCTTGAAATGTTCTGGTTGCCGGATCAATTTCTCCTGCACGTTTATGAATTACCGTATATATTATTTCAGCTAATTCAGTGGTTGTTTCTATATTTTTTTTGCGACGATATTCAATAATACGAGCCGCAATTTGCCGCGATTTCCGCTCTTCACCGAATTGATAAATCAAATCAGCCAAATCTTTTTCCGAATATGTATTGACAATGTCGGCGGCACTGATTCCTTCACATGACATACGCATATCCAATGCGGCAGTTTTGTTGAATGAAAAGCCACGCTCACTGTCATCAAGTTGCATTGACGATACACCGATATCAAAAACCGCACCGTTTATTTTCTCCGGCACCAGATTGGCAAAATCTCCAAACTGACCGGAACGAAATTCAAAACGCGGACCATACATATTTTTTATCTCATTGGCACGCATCCGCACATTCGGATCGCGATCGAGGGCAATAACTTTACAATCTGCCGCTTCTAAAATAGCAACCGTGTATCCGCCATTGCCGAAAGTAGCATCAACATAAACCTCACCTTTTTGCGGATTCAAAGACCGCAACACTTCATCCAACATAACGGGAATATGACGTTGTTTCATTTCACTCATTTATCTTCACCTTTTGCGGCTTTCAATGAGGGACGGTTTTTAAGAACTTCGGCGCGAATTCTTGCCTCTTCTTTTTCCCAGTTTTGCGGATTCCATATCTGAAACTTACGACCTTTACCGACAAACACTGCCGAATCGGTGATTTGTGCATGTTTCAGTAATTTTTCCGTTAATAAAATACGACCTGTACTGTCAAAGGTAAAACGTTTGGCATCACCAAAAACCAAATTAGTAAGATTATCCTGTGCTTCCGAGAAAAAATCGGTGGCATCTTCTATTTCATTTGCCAATTTATCAAGTGTTTCTTCTAAGCAACCTTCAATACACGGAGCACTCAAACTGCGATAACAAACAATTTCGGTTGACAATTCTTTAACCATTGCACGGTAATCTGACGGCAGGGAAACACGCCCTTTGGCGTCCACCTTATTAATCACTGTATCCATAAAGAGAAATACTTTTCTCATATCAGATTCCTTCTTGGGTTAATTTCTATTATATGGTATAGCATGGTATTTCATGGGATTCAATGGTATTTTTTAGTATTTTATTAACTGTTCTTTTTTTGTTCTTATTACAAAGTATAATTTTTGATAAAAAATAACGAATAAACAAAACGTTGCTTATTTATAAAAAAATATCAAATAATTCACATTTTTTGAACAAACAAAAAATCCGCCTTCTTTGAAGACGGATTGAAAAAAGAAAAACTAGTTGATTTAGAAATACTTCCAGTACAAACTGCACCCGTTAACTGAACCGCAATTGCACGCAATGGCTGCTTGAGCTACCTGAATTGGTATAGTTGTCTGAGCTCCGCCGGCGCAAGCTACAATTGAACCTTGTGTTGCCGCAGTACCTTCGCAAATTGCCCCACCGGACTTAAATTGAATCTCAGAAACATCTACTACTGCCTCCGGCGTTGAAGCTGATGCTTCCGGTGCAAATGTGCCGACGGCTTTTATTCCCATAACACCGGAAGAAGAGCCGGAACCCCAATCTCCGGTAGCCAAATCAACACAAGCCGCACGCGGCAGTCCGTTGTATTCAATAACAAATGCTTTATTGTCATTATCCGTACCGGTTACCGAAGTCCCCAAACGTCCGCTTCCTATAAATACCGAACCATTAAAAGGATTAACCAAGCGACCATCTCCGTTTGTAACAATCATATCCTCAGGAATAATATCCATTTGAATTGCCGTTTTGTTATTTAATCCGGCATAAGATACCTGTTGAGTATATAAAGTGCGAAGATTTGCAACAATAGTCGAAACCTGATCCTTAATTTTATTGGTCTTATACTTAGTCATCGCTTTGGAATATCCGGCAATACCTCCGACAGAAAGAACGCCAATAATAGCCAACACACCAAGCATTTCTATCATTGAACGACCGGACTGATTAATTCTCATTTGGTTTCTCCTTAAAAAGTACATAATTGTAAAGTAGATTTAAGTATAATTAATTTGTGACACAAGTCAACATAAAATGCAATATGCCAAAATTAAAAGTTTGATGTGGCATAAATATTTAATAAATTATGCTAATCAGAGTATATTTAAACCGACAAAACAAGTACTATATTTCCAATAAGGAGAATGACTATGCGTTTTATTAAACCGATATACCTGACTAAGGATTCATTTATTTTGGATGTTCGTTCGCCGGAAGAATATGCCGTGGAAGAGCTGAAACAGCCGCATGTATTTAAGAGCCTTGATGAACTGGATCCGATAGAATTTATCAAGGAAAATCAACTTGGAAAAGGCAACACCATAAACATTCTCTGCGCTTCGGGAGCAAGAGCTTCGCAAGCTGCTGAAATGTTTGAAAAAGCCGGTTTCAACAACGTAGCTGTTATTGTCGGCGGCATGGTGGAAGCCGAATACGAAGGGGTAGAAATCATACGCCATTAATCGGATTGCATCTTGCGTTTAGCCAAATGTTCCAAAAACTTTATCTGAATATCGGCAATTTGCTTTACACTTTCAATTTCTACATATTCTCCGGCGGCATGCATTCCCTCTCCGCTGCCGGAATGCATAATTACCGTCGAACCCTTGACCGCAAAAGCTCGAGAATCGGTAGCTCCACCGATATGTTCAAACTCTATTTTTCTTCCTAAAATATTTTCAGCAAAGCGTTTATAATCCAAAATATCTTCGTTTTGTTCATCCATTACCACCGGAGTGCTGGCAGAAACAATTTTATATTCGACGCCTTTTTCCAAACATTTCTGCAAATTTTTCTCCAAGTTCTCAACCGATGAATTTTCGGTCAGGCGAAAATCCAATAACGCCTCCGCATAGTTGGAAATAATGTTTAAAACTTGTCCGCCAGAAAAAGTTGCAAAGTGCAATGTATCGAACCAAAAATCGTTCGGTTGCGATAATTCTGCCGAATAGTAAGGATATATTTTCCTTATATTTTGCCAAGTTTTAAACAGCAGTTCATTGGCATCAATTCCTTCCCACGGTGTTGAGCCGTGAGCCTCTCTGCCTTTGGCAATTAACTTTACAAATACCGGATTTTTGCATTTGCTGATAATTTTTGAAATATCCCCGCCAACATCATTATCAAGGACAATTTTTGCCGTAATATTCGGATATGCCGCCAAAAATGATTCTGTCGATTTACTGCCTTTTTCTTCGTCGGTGGAAAGAATAACCCCAAATTTGAGCGGCAAACCCTTAGCGGCAACATATTCCATTGAATTCATCGCCACCGCAGCAAATGACTTCATATCAAGCGTACCGCGACCGAACATTTTTCCGTCTTTAATATAGGGCTCAAACATCTCATCTGCCGCCGGAACAACATCAATGTGTCCCAATACAATAACGTCAAAATCCCAATCATCGGTATTACGCAGAAAAATAACCGGTGAAGCAGTGGATTGAAAAATCTCGACTTTTACTTTAGTTCCTGCATATTTATTTTTGATATACTCTGCTGCCTTGGCAATTTCTGCGGCATTACCGGTTTCGGTACGAAAGCGAATCAAGTCTTGTGCGGTGTTTAGCAAATCCATTTTTTCTTCCTCTGTTTTTTTGCAAATTTTTACCATTTTTTTAATATATTTACGGCATATTGATTTAAAATAGGTAAAAGGATGCAGATATGGAAAATTTTTTCAAAATTTTAGCGGTAATTGTGCTGAGTTGCGGAGTTATCTTTCCGGCACAAGCCGAAAATGAAGAAGAAAGTGAAAGCGGTCTTGCTTTGCCGCGAATGGTTTCGCTTCGTTCCAGTTTGATTAATGCTCGTTCCGGTCCGGGAAGCCGTTACCCGATAGAGTGGGTATATAAACAAAAAGGTGCACCGGTAGAAATAATTGCCGAATTTGAGCTGTGGCGCAAAATAAAAGATTGGGAAGGTTCAGAAAGCTGGGTGCATAAGGCTATGCTTTCCGGACGTCGCTTTGTCAGGGTAAAAAATCCGGGACAGAACAATGTTTTTGCCAAACCGGAAAGAGAATCTCGTATTGTTGCTTATGTTGAAGACGGTGTAGTAGGTGAAGTGGATAAATGTCCGGCACGAAGCGATATGTGTCTGATTAAATTTGACAACGTACGTGGTTGGATTACAAGATCTGCTTTATATGGTCTTTATGATGATGAGGTTATAAAATAAGTTGAAACAGGCAATAGACTTTAATGCAGATGCAACATTGCTGCCGATTATCAAACGGTGGTGCGACTATCTTCTGAAAGAACGTATGTATTCGGAACATACACTTGATGCATATTCTCGTGATTTAGCCATTTTCTTGCAAAAAATAATTTCCGACCGAAAAGTATCTTTATCTGATTTGGAAAATTTAGATGTACACGCTTTTCGACGTTTTTTAAGCGAAAGAGCGGCTCAAAAGGTCACCAAGTCGTCTATGGCAAGAGAAATTTCTTCTATCAAGAGTTTCTTTAAATGGCTGGATGCCAATGATATAGCAAAAAATTCGGCAATCAGCATTATATCTGTACCCAAAAAAGAAAAGGTTCTCCCCAAAGCACTTGATGTGGAAGATGCATTTGAAGTCTTGGATGAGATTAAAAATATTGCTACCGACGCGTGGCAAGGGCTTCGCGACAGAGCACTTTTTATGCTGCTCTACGGATGCGGATTGCGCATCTCGGAAGCACTTGCCTTAAATGTTGGCGATATTACGGCGAAAAGCGAGTTCCTTCGCATAAGAGGTAAGGGGCAAAAAGATCGTATAGTTCCCCTACTGCCGATTATTTGGCCGAATATCGAAGCTTACCTTGCTAAAAGTCCTTATGCGGCACAAGAAGGTGAGCCGCTATTTTTGGGAGCTCGAGGCGAGCGATTAAGTCCGCGTGTGGTACAACGACAGATGCAAAAGTTACGAATGCGAATGGGCCTACCTGATAATTTGACGCCCCATGCCTTACGTCATTCTTTTGCAACGCAGTTACTTGCTTCGGGAGTTGATTTGCGCTCAATTCAACAATTGTTAGGTCATTCATCCCTAATCACGACCCAGCGCTACACCGATGTTCAAATTGAAACTTTGCAAAAGGAATACCATAAAGCGCATCCGCTTGAAAAGACCGAAGAATAAAATAAAAGAGGTCTGCTCCTTGCCGGCAAACCTCTTTCTTTTATCGTATGAATTCAGAAAAAAATTACTTCAACTTCTTTTCTACGAACTCTTCATGCTTGCGAGATTTTTTATCATACTTCTTCATTGCAAGCTTTTCCGGATGAGTACGCGGATTTTTTTCTGCGATAAAGAAAGTGCCTGTTCCGGCTGTGCTTTCCATTTTTACTTTAATCTTTACTGCTTTTGCCATTTTCTTTACTCTTCTTAAAAGTTATCAATTAAAAACATTTAGGCGCAGTATACATATTTTAAGCCTGTTGTCAATAGCTTTTTACTCAGAAAACGAATAAATTTTTACAATCAAATTGTACTTGCATTATGCATAAGTATGTGCTAGATAAGAAACAAATTACCAATTATTTAAATACTTTAATTATGAGAAAGACCTTATGTACGGCAGCAATGCTGCTGTGGTTGGCACTTAAAGCATTTATTATTGCAATGTGCGTTATGTTGGCATTTGCCGTAGTCAGCAAAGCCATCTGTGGACTTTTTGGTGTTTCAATTTCGGCGGGTGCCCAATTTGCTTTCGGAGTAATATTCATTTTCAGCTTTTTGGGTGTTATGGTCGCAGGTTGGGAAAAGGCTTGGGAAAAAGCCGAAAACTTAGCCCTGCACAGTACTGAAACATTGAAAATGAATGTAATATTCTGGCTGATGATATTTGTCGCAGCCCTTGTTTTTATCGGATTCTGCGATGTAGTGTATCGCTTTATTCACTACTTGTCAGTACAATAATCTTAAAATCTCTTGCCGCCATGTGCCGCAAGAGATTTTTTGTATACTACGGATTTTAAAAATTGTGGCAAAACAACGCAAAGATTTGACTTTATTTGTTTATTATCTATAATAACAACAAACTAAGGGAGATTGTTATAATGAATAAGATTTTATTTAGTGGCTTATTGTGCGGTATGATGATAAGCATTTCAACCGTTAAAGCAGCCGACTGGACACATGAATTAAATCAGTTGCGTGAAGATGTTACCGTATTACAGCGGCAGGTATATCGCGGAATAGAAAGTTCGGAAAAAGGTGCCTCAGCAGCAAACTCGGATTTTCAAGCCAAAGTAACGCAATGGGAAGAAAATGTTCGCCAGCTTAACGGTCGCATTGATAATATGGAACATCAGATTAAGGAAATTGATAAAAAGCTTGATAAAATTAATCGTGATACGGAAATTCGTTTTAAGATTTTAGAAGGTAAACCTGTACCGGCAGATTTAAGTGCTCCGGCTCCTGTTATGCCTAAAACATACGAAACGCAAGTTATAAGCGGAGGTGCCGAATCGGTCGT